>CAZHDS010000016.1:0-15798 GCA_964531495.1 uncultured Ignavibacteriales bacterium | reverse complement strand
AATACCGTTCTATTTTCTGGGCCTGTTGCTGTCGACCATTCAGGCGCTGGTGTTCACGCTGTTGTCGACCATTTATATCTTGATGATGCTGCCCCACGATGAGCATGAGCACTAAGATTGAAGAATAACAAAGAACAATATACGTAAGAGAAAACCTTTTCGGAGGAAACAATGGATTATCAGGCAATGTTGGCATGGGCGGCCCCGATCGCTGTAGGTCTGGCTGCCGTCGGTTCCGCGTTCGGTATCGGTCGGTCAGTAGGTTCCGCTATGGAAGCTATTGGTCGGCAGCCGGAAGCTGCGGCCAAGATTCAGACTGCTATGATCATCGGTGCGGCCTTTATTGAGGCTCTGACGATCTATGTCTTCATCGTCTTCATTATGCTCAATGGCAAGATTGGCAACTAGCCACGACTAGACTCACAACAGTCTAATCGAAAAGTTAGCGGAAGCTGATTTAGTCAGGAGAGATAATGGAAGTACAGTGGCAGCAATTATTGACCCATGCCTTGGGTTTCTTAATCGTTCTCTGGATCCTCAAGAAATTTGCCTGGGGACCCTTGCTCTCTATAATGGAGGAGCGGCGCAGTAAGATCGTTGGCGAGTTCCAACAGATCGAAGACGACAAAGTTAGTGTCGCCGAGCTCACCGCGCAGTACGAAGGAAAGCTCAAGGACATTGATGCCGAACGTCGCGCCAAAATCGTTGAGGCGGTAGACGAAGGCAAAAAGATCTCAGAAGAGATCAAAGCTGCCGCCCGTGAAGATGCCCAGCAGATTGGTGCCAAGGCGAAAGATGAGTTGGAACGTGAGGTAGCCAAGGCTAAGGTCCAGCTCAAGAACGATATGATCGCCATGACTATCGCGGCGGCCGAGAAGCTCATCGATGAAAAACTCGATGACGATCGCCACCGTCGGTTGATTGGTGATTTCATCGATAATCTGGAGAAAGCTTAACATTAGATGTTAGCACAGGAAGTTGCCAAGAAATACGCCAACGGTTTGTTTCTTTCCGTTAAGGAGAAGAACCAAATCGATCCGGCGTATGAACAACTACAGGATCTGGAGAGTTTCCTGAAGGGTGATGCAACCCTGCTGAATTTCCTGGTCGCACCGCATGTCCTTGATGAACACAAACTGGCGCTGGTGCGCAAAGTGTTCACGGACCGGATCGACCGGCTATTCGTGGAGTTCATCATTGTCCTGGTCCGCAAGCATCGCATCGGCTATCTCCATGAGATTATCGATGAGTTCGTCAGGCTGGTCGAGGCCGCGAACGGTGTCGCGAGAGTCACCGCCATCACGGCAGTGTCTCTGAAGGATACCGAGAGAGTACGGTTGGCTGAGAGGCTAGCCGCGCGCACTGGTCTGACCATCGAGCTGGAAGAAAGAGTGGACCCGGAGATTATTGGCGGAATGATCGTCATTCTGCACAATGAAATCATCGATGGTTCCATCCGTCGCGGTCTTGATTTGGTCGAAGAGAATTTGACCAAGGTCCGAGTCCACTAGTTCGTCGGCGGCTGCTTAGCCTTGCTCCCTGGCGGAGCCGGGCCGCTTTCATCGGAAGGCAAGCGGCATGGGCGGCACGACGGTACTCCGGCAAGGCCGGGGCGAATGGCGGGCGGAAGCGTAGGTTCGACGGATCCGAGGCGGACGGCGCGGTGACGAGACGATAGCGAAGTTAGGGTCGTGATGGCACGACCAATTATAGTTCGACAAGAGGCCGTCTGAGTACGGCGCTCAGGTTTCTTTGGTGACATTTTGGGCGATTAAGGTCGTCTATAGTGCGCGAAGTAGACCGAGTCTGTGAGAAAAAAGTGATAGCGTTACACATAGGAGTGCGATGATGGGTCTCAACCCTGAAGAAGTATCATCGGTCATCAAGAAAGAGCTTGAGAAGTACGAGACCAAGCTCGAGATGGAGTCGGTCGGGACGGTGCTTCAGGTCGGCGATGGTATCGCGCGTATCTGGGGTCTCGAGGACGCCCAGATGTCTGAGCTGATCCAGTTCCCGGGCGACCTGCTCGGCCTCGTGCTGAACCTGGAAGAGGACAACGTTGGTGCCGCTATCTTCGGTTCTGATACACACATCCACGAAGGTGACACCGTTCGTCGTACGGGCAAAGTTGCTCAGGTTCCGGTCGGTGAAGCCCTCTTGGGTCGCGTGGTGAACCCGCTCGGTCAGCCGCTCGACGGCAAGGGCCCGATTGTCACCGACAAGTTCCGGCCGATTGAAGGTCAAGCTCCCGGCGTCATCGAACGGCAACCGGTAAAAGAGCCGCTGCAGACAGGTCTCAAAGCGGTCGATTCCATGATTCCGATCGGTCGCGGACAGCGCGAACTTATCATTGGCGATCGCCAGACTGGTAAGACGGCCCTGGTTCTTGATGCCATCATTAATCAGAAGAATACTGGTGTGAAGTGTATCTACGTGGCCATAGGACAGAAAGCTTCGACGGTGGCGATAGTTGTTCAGACATTGGAAAAGCACGGCGCCATGGCTTACACGACGGTCGTTACCGCCAGTGCCACTGATCCCGCCCCGTTGCAGTACATCGCCCCTTACGCCGGATGCGCCATGGGTGAGGAATTCATGTACAACGGTGGCCATGCGCTGGTGATCTACGACGATCTGTCGAAGCAGGCCCAGGCCTATCGTCAGCTTTCGTTGTTGCTTCGTAGGCCTCCGGGTCGTGAAGCTTATCCGGGCGACATTTTCTACTGCCACTCGCGCCTTCTGGAGCGCGCTGCCAAGCTGCACGATAGTCTCGGTGGCGGTTCCCTGACGGCTCTGCCGATCATCGAAACTCAGGCTGGTGACGTTTCGGCGTATATTCCGACTAACGTGATTTCGATCACTGATGGCCAGGTCTTCCTCGAAGGCGAACTATTCTTCGCCGGTATTCGTCCCGCCATCAACGTCGGTATCTCGGTTTCACGTGTGGGTGGTAACGCCCAGACCAAGATGATGAAACAGGTCGCCGGTTCGTTGAAACTTGATCTGGCTCAGTTCCGTGAGTTGGCTGCGTTTACGCAGTTCGGCTCGGATCTGGACGAAGCCACGCTTAAGCAGCTCCGTCGCGGTGAAAAGATGGTTGAACTGCTCAAGCAGGGCCAGTATGCGCCGCTCTCAGCGTCGCGTCAGGTCATGATCATCTGGGCTGGCTCGGAAGGCTATCTTGATGATGTGCCGACCGAAGATATTTTGCGGTTCCAGGATGAATTCCTGGCTTTCTGCGACCAGAAGTTTCCTGATATCGAGCACACCTTGAATAAGGAGCTGAAGATCAGCGACAAGACCAAGGAAGAATTGACCAAGGCGGTCAAGGAGTTCAAGGGCAGCTTCAAATAGCAGTGACTCTGTGATGAAAAGGCCGTGTGCCCGAGCATGCGGATTGGTGATGGCAACCCTGGTAGGAAATCGACTGATTTAGAGTACGTATATGCCGACTCTTCGCGATGTACAGAAAAGAATCCGGACCGTAGTATCGACTCAACGGATAACCAGTGCCATGGAGATGGTGGCCGCTTCCAAATTGCGGCGGGCCCAACAGATGATCGAGCAGTCTCGACCATACGCAAATAAGATGTACGACATGCTGTCGCATCTGGCGGCCGGCTCCACTGGCGAGATTAGTCATCCGTATTTCGAACAGCGGGAAATCCGCACCAAGACTCTGGTAGTTGTTTCTTCCGACAGAGGTTTTTGCGGTTCGTTCAACTCGAACCTGATTCGTAAGGCGCGGCAATGGGTCGAAGCCAACGAAGGGTACAAGTTGGAACTGGTCACGATTGGTAAGAAGGGGAACGACTTCTTCAAGTCCCGCCCCACTCCGGTGGCTCGGTTCTGGGGTGATTGGGGTGGCTCCCTCGACTACAGTCGAGCCAAGGATGTTGTCCAATTCCTGACCGATCGTTTCGTTAGCGGTCAAACCGATGAAATCACCGTGCTTTACACGCAATTCATCTCTATGGCCAAGTACCAGATGGTGGAGCAGCAATACCTCCCCATCCCGCCGCCGGAACGACCGGAAGAGCCGGACGAGGACGCTGGCACGGGGACCGACTATATTTTTGAGCCGGACGCCGAGATGATCTACGCGGCTCTGATGCCGGGCTACGCGACGACTAAGATGGTAACGGCTTTGGCCGATTCGTTCGCCAGCGAGCATGGTTGCCGAATGATCGCGATGAACGCGGCGACCAAGAACGCTGGTGAGATGATTCAGGACTTGACCCTGGTATACAATAAGGCCCGCCAGGCGGTGATTACCACGGAGCTCCTGGAGGTTGTCTCTGGAGCTGAAGCGCTCAAGGGCTGATAGTAACGAAGAAGATTGTTTTAACATAACTGGAGTTCAGTTCATGGCTGAGAATATCGGAAAAGTTGTTCAGGTGATCGGAGCTACCGTCGACTGCAAGTTCCGCAGCGACTCTCTGCCGAATATCTTGAACGCTGTCACCATCAAGGACCCCGAGAAGGGTATCGATCTTACGGTCGAAGTAGCTCTTCACATCGGTGACAATGTCGTTCGTTGTGTCGCCTTGGCCACGACCGATGGTCTGGTGCGCGGCATGGAGGCGGTCGATACCGGCCAGCCGATCTCGGTGCCAGTCGGCAAGACCTGCCTGGGACGCGTGTTTGACCTCCAGGGTCGAGCGATCGACGGCAAGGGAGAAATCCCTGCCGACGCCATGCGACGCCCGATCCATCGGGATGCGCCTTCTTTCGAAGATCAAGCTACTTCGGCTGAGATGTTCGAGACCGGCATCAAAGTTATCGATCTACTCGAGCCTTACCTGAAAGGTGGTAAGGTCGGTATGTTCGGTGGTGCTGGCGTAGGCAAGACCGTTATCATTCAGGAGCTGATCCACAATATCGCTACCCAACACGGTGGTTACTCCTGCTTCTGCGGCGTTGGAGAACGCACCCGTGAAGGAAACGATCTCTATCTCGAAATGACTGAGTCCGGCGTTATCGAACGTACTGCGATGGTCTTCGGCCAGATGAACGAGCCACCGGGAGCCCGTCTGCGAGTAGCCTTGTCCGGTCTGACGATGGCTGAGTATTTCCGCGATGAAGATCATCAGGACGTGCTGCTGTTCATCGACAACATTTTCCGCTTTGTGCAGGCCGGTTCGGAAGTGTCCGCACTGTTGGGCCGTATGCCATCCGCCGTGGGCTACCAGCCGACGCTGGGTACTGAGATGGGTGGTCTTCAGGAGCGTATTACCTCGACTCGCGCGGGATCGATCACGTCGGTGCAGGCCATTTACGTGCCTGCGGACGATCTGACTGACCCGGCTCCGGCGACGACATTCTCGCACCTTGATGCAACTTCCGTACTGTCGCGTCAGATTTCTGAGTTGGGTATTTATCCGGCGGTCGATCCGCTCGATTCCACATCGCGTATTCTTGATCCGGCCGTTGTCGGTGAGGATCACTATCGCGTGGCTCGCTCGGTCCAGAAAGTTCTGCAGCGGTATCGTGATCTCCAGGACATCATCGCCATTCTTGGAATGGACGAGCTCTCTGAAGGTGACAAACTGATCGTGGGACGCGCCCGTAAGATCCAGAAGTTCCTCTCGCAGCCGTTCTTTGTTGCCGAGGCCTTCACGGGCAAGCCGGGTGTGTATGTCAAGGTCGAGGATACTGTCAAGGGCTTCGACATGATTCTCAAGGGCGAATGCGACCATATCGTTGAGCAGCATTTCTTCTATGCCGGCGGCATCGACGAAGTGTTACAGCGTCACGAAGATGCAAAGAAGTAGCGGACCATTATGTTTACTCTTTCCATAGTAACTCCCGAGAAAGTTGTTTTCGAGCAACAGATCAAATCGTTGGTAGTGCCTGGAACCGAAGGGTATCTGGGCATTCTATCCAACCATGCGCCTCTGATCACGGCTCTCAAGCCGGGAAAGATCGAATTTGAGGACGAGAACCAGGACACGCATATCATGGCTGTCTCTGGAGGGTTTCTTGAAGTCTCGCATAACCAGGCGACGCTCCTGGCTGACGCTGTCGAGCGCGGTGAGGAGATCGATATCGAACGTGCGCGAGCAGCTCGGGATCGCGAACGAAATCGGATGATCTCGGCCGGTAAGGGAGAGACTGACATCGATTTGCCATCTGCGCGCATCGCTTACGAGCGAGCTGCCAACCGGGTCAGGATCTACAAAGAGACCCACTGATCCGAGCGTCTTTCAGCTGATTATCTCAAGCCGGTCCCCTTGCGGGGCCGGTTTTTTAGTTTGTCACTGCCTCTCGATCCTCGCCATGTATGTTCCGTCTGCACAAGCGAAGGCAAGCCAACGCCCGCACGGAGAATACTGGAATCTGCCGCAGCCAGCGATTGGGTTCAAGTCGTCCAGCCGTACTAACTCCATCGTTGAGTAGTCCAACAGATAAGACCGATACTCGCCTTCGTAGTGACCATCGTCATATGAAGTACCGAATGTCAACTCAGGATGAGTAGGACTGAAGTAAGCCCAGCTAAACCCCAGGTACATTCCTTCAGGCGCTTCAGAAAGCTCTGGGAAAGCCCTCAAGTCAATCGTGGAGCCGTCGGTCAGATTCACAAGGTAACCGGCGGAGAAGAGAAGATCTAGGTTTGGATGCAAGAGGGCGCTTGAATACGATGTGTCAGCTACAGGGATTGTGTCACTACTGTCGAGCGATACAAGGAGCGTACCGCGTGCCCCCCCCTTTAGGATGTGGCTACTGGCCATGATCTCCGCATGATTCTGTGACGATTTGAGTAGATGAAACTCCTGAGCATGACCCTTCTGAATCGTGTAGTAGGCTGTTCCTTCGAATGTTCGATAAGGCCCCATTGGCTTGTAGTTGACAAACGGAAGTTCGTAGTCTGGATGGAAAGGGTAGATGACGTGAGGATAATCGTAGATTAACACCGTATCTGGATCCTGATTCCCGAGTCTGAGTGAGAGGATCTCAACGTGCTTGGTTCTCTGGCGGGGGCTGCTGTGGAGCATAATGGCAACCTCATCATCGTCTACCCACGCCAGCGTATGACTGAAAAGCGGGAACTCCCGTCGGTAGTGCTCCGTTCCGGTCGTGTCTACAACAACTGCGCAGCTGCCGTTGGGCTCGTTATTTGCACACGCGATTTTGCCTCCCTCCGGCGACCATTGGAATTGGACCCCCGAGCAGACTCTCCTGACTCCCGACAGATTGAAGTCCACTGTCTGCCCGGTGGTCGACAACACCAGCAGAACGCATAGTGCCGATACTAGTCGTTTCAAGCCAGAACCTCCTTCTCGTCACCAATCATTGGCGCCCCACAGATATTATGTGCCAGCAAAGAGACAATCCCTGCCCTCAATATACTTGTATGGCTCAGCCAGTCAATAGGTTGACAGAAATCTTCAGGGCCGCACCAAACGGCCCAAGGCTAACCAGTCGTCAGGGCGGCGTCTCTATGGCCAAAACCGCACATAAGCTCTTGCTGGCCAGTATCTTCTATGGCCCGTTTTGGACTTGACAAACGACCCCTCTTTGCGTAAACTCCATGCCTGTGATACTGGACCTACGAGGAATTGAGAGATTCCCAGCCCGCGTTACGATTACGGCCGACCCGGAACGGTTTTCTATAAACTATGACGGGGTTCTTGGCGTTAAGGCAGTAGTCGTGGACCTGACTGTCCAACACGTGGATGAAGAGTACTTTTGTCAGGGTACCGTGAAAGCGACCCTGACGCTGGAGTGTGCCCGCTGTCTGGAGGGCTACGATTGTCACCTCGATAGCGACACAGATTTTTTGTGTCGTGGTGCCGAGCTGCCAAAGGAGTCCGACGAGCAGGTCGTCGACGACGAGGACTATGCCTATTTCACCGGCAATGACTTCGCTGTCGATATCAGCCAATTTGTACGACAGGCCCTGATCCTGGCGATAGACATCAAGCCGGTGTGTCGCGAAGATTGTAAGGGTCTGTGCGATGGCTGTGGTACGAACCTCAACGAGGCTGACTGCAAGTGCAGTCTGGACAAAATCGATCCCCGTTGGGATGCGTTGCGAGATTTGAAGAAGAAGAGCTAGTTAAACGATAAGGACAAACTGATGGCCCTACCGAAGAGACGTCATTCCCGAACCAGAGGGCGGAAGCGCCGCACCCACTGGAAGATCTCTCTACCTAACGTAGTTGAGTGTCCGCATTGTCACCAGGCTCGTCTGCCGCACCACATTTGCCCGGGTTGCGGATACTATGACGGCCGGCAGGTGATCGATACTGGCGAAGGAGCATAGGCAACCAGGCACGCTTGGGGGCGAGTGACTGGCTGACACGGCATGACGCCGCACAACAAACATAACATCGTCCTGGACGTTATGGGGTCCGACAAGGGAGCGGGAGAAATCATCGAAGGTGGTCTGGCGGCCGCTCGGAAGCATCCGGATGATCTCAGTGTCACCTTCATCGGCCAGAGCGATATAATCAACGCCTATCTGGACGGTCGAGACAACTTGCCGCCCAACTACTCGGTAGTACATGCCGACGACGAAGTCCCTATGACCATGACGGCGACCGAGGGAGTTCGGATGCGTCAGTCATCTATCCGGGTCGGCCTGCAGCTGGTCCACGAGAACGAAGCTTCAGCTTTTGTGTCGCCGGGTAACACCGGCGCGGTGATGGCTACCTCGCTGCTAACTCTGGGACGCATCAAAGGCGTTAGCCGACCAGCCATAACCTCTTCGTTTCCGACCCAAACCGGCCGACCGACCGTGCTCCTTGACTGCGGAGCCAACGCCGATGGCAAGCCGGCTCACCTTTCGCAGTTTGCGGTCATGGGATCGGTATTCGCCTCTACCATGTACAATCTTGATTCACCCCGAGTGGGCTTGATTTCGATCGGTGAAGAGCGATCCAAAGGTAATGACCTGATTTTTACAACCCGTCGAATGCTACAGGATTCCAATATCAATTTCATCGGGAACATCGAAGGCCGGGACATCCTTTCAGGGGAAGTGGATGTTGCCGTCACGGATGGTTTCACGGGCAATATCATTCTTAAGTTTGCGGAATCCATCAAACCGTTCCTGGTAACGGCGATGCAGCGGCAGATACAGACCAACATCTTCTCCAGGGTGGGGGCAATGTTGCTGCTGCCGTTCCTGCGTCGAATGCGCGGACGCTTTGACTATGCCGAGTCTGGCGGAGCCCCGCTCCTGGGAGTGAATGGCGCGGTGATTATTTGTCACGGCTCATCCAATGCCAGGGCGGTCGAAAATGCGGTCCGAGTCGCCTGGGAAATGGCCTCCCGGGACACAATACGGAAGACGCGCGACGAACTAGTAACTAACCATTTCGGAAGCAATAATGGTTCAAAAGATAAGAGCCCGGATAATCGGAACGGGATCGTACGCTCCTCCTCGACGACTGACTAACGCCGACTTCGAAAAGATGGTCGACACATCGGATGAGTGGATCACTAGCCGAACCGGGATCAAAGAGCGACGGATCGCTGACAAAGATACCAACAGCTCAGATATGGCTGGCAACGCCCTGCAATCGGCCCTGCAGATGGCCGGCGTCGATGGTGAAGAAATCGATGCTCTCATTCTCGGCACCGTGACGCCTGACTATCGGCTGCCTTCAACAGCCTGCATTGTCCAGGAGAAGGTTGGCTTGCCCAAGGCGGTTTGCTACGATATCGTGGCGGCCTGCACTGGTTTTATCAATGGCCTTGAGATTGCCCGGGCTTACATCGAATCTGGGCTCTATCGCAAAGTTGCCGTGGTGGGCGTGGAGAAGCTCTCCTCCATCACCAATTACGAAGACCGAAATACGTGCGTGCTGTTCGGCGACGCGGCCGGGGCCGCCATAGTGAGCGCTGATGACAGTGGCGCCGGTGTGCTCTCGACCTACATGTTATCTGATGGCTCCATGAAGGAGTGGCTTTGGATTCCTACCGGTGGAACGGTGACGCCTCACGAGAAGGGCTTCGCTTTTGACGGTTCGGACAAGATCCATATGGCCGGGAGCGATGTTTACAAAGTGGCCGTGCGAGCCATGCACGATGCTGCTCTCAAGGCGATTGAGAAGGCTGGCATTGAGGCCTCTGATATCTCCCTGGTGGTACCTCATCAGGCCAATATTCGGATTATCGATGGTCTGACCAAGCGTCTGAAGATCGACAAGAGCAAAGTGTTTCTGAATATCGACAAGTACGGCAACACCTCGGCCGCTTCAGTCCCGATGGCTCTCGACGAAGCCAATCGTGCCGGGAAAATCAAAGAGGGCGACAACATTCTGATGGTAGCCTTCGGTGGTGGGATGATTTGGGGTTCGGCCCTGGTGAGGTGGTAACTCATATGAGCAAGACAGTACTTTTCTTTCCGGGTCAGGCCTCACAGTACGTAGGGATGGGCAAGGAGCTCTACGAGTCCTCCGCGGCCGTGCGCGAGCTCTATGATATGGCCTCGGAAGCTATTGGCGAAGACATCGCACGCATTTCGTTTGACGGCCCGGTCGAAGACCTCAAGCGAACCCGTTTCACGCAACCGGCCATAATGCTTCACTCCCTGGCGATCCTGAAGGTGTTGGGCGAGGGCGTTCCGACTTTCGATTATGCCTGTGGGCACTCGTTAGGTGAATACGCCGCTTTGGCTGTCACGGGCGCAATGAGTTTTGAAGATGCCGTACGGGCGGTCGTCAAGCGAGCCGATCTCATGGAGCAAGCCTGCCTGGCCAATCCCGGTACTATGGCGGCTCTTGTGGCTATGCCAGCCGACAAAATAGATGCTCTGTGTGAGCAGGCCTCGGCGAAAGGTATCGTCATACCGGCCAATTTTAACTCCAAGATGCAGATCGCAATCTCGGGAGATATTGCTGCTGTCGAAGAAGCAGTGCGGCTCGCTCCGGAAGCTGGAGCCAAGAAGGCTATCATGCTGGAGGTCGGTGGCGCATTCCACTCACCCCTCATGGAGCCCGCCAAAGAGGGATTGGCCGAGTTTCTGAAGAATATCACGATATCGACGCCGTCGTGTCCGGTGATAGCCAATGTCACGGCTCAGCCGGTCACTGATCCCAACGAAATCCGGCGTCTTCTGGTTGAGCAGGTCACGGCCCCGGTGAAGTGGTCGCAAACGATGACTTATCTGGCTGAGAACGACGTGAAGACGGTATACGAAATAGGTCCGGGCAAGGTCCTGACCAGTCTCGCCAAGCGCGAGCTTCGCCCTGATACATTGAAAAACCTGGACACTCTGGAGGACGTCAGAGCCTTCAGCGCACTGACAGTCTGAAGGGAGGCAAAATGGATTTTGCTGGCAAAACAGCCCTCATAACAGGAGCTGCGCGCGGAATCGGTCGAGCTATTGCTGAGACCCTGTCTGAACGCGGTGCCAATATCGTCATCTGTGATATCGATCAAGACGCCGTCAACGCTACCGCCAAGGCGCTTGGCGAGAATGCCATTGGCATCAAGGCCAACGTGATGAGCCAGGATGATATTGCAGCGATGGTGGAAGAGTCCTTGGGTAAATTCGGCAGTATCGACATTCTGGTCAACAACGCCGGGGTCACTCGCGACGGTTTGCTGGTCCGAATGGACGAGAACGACTGGGATCTGGTGCTTGACATCAATCTCAAGGGCGCTTTTCTTGTTACCAAGGCCGTCGCCAAGGTTATGATGAAACAGCGTAGCGGCCGGATCGTTAATATTAGCTCAGTGGTCGGTGTTACGGGCAATGCCGGCCAAGCCAATTACTCAGCCTCCAAGGCCGGCTTGATTGGACTGACAAAGACCGCCGCCAAAGAGCTCGCCGCTCGTGGCATTACTGTCAATGCGGTCGCCCCGGGATTTATTGAAACGGAGATGACGGCGGTGCTATCCGACAAAGCACGAGCCTATATGCTTGATAAAGTCGCCCTGAAGCGACCTGGCACACCGGACGATATCGCCCGGGCAGTGGCCTTTTTTGCATCCGATGACGCCTCGTATATCACCGGCCAGGTCCTGGGTATCGACGGCGGAATGTCTTAGTAGGAAATCATTAATGGAACGGTAGGATAAAGGAGTACCCTGATGTCAATTGAAGAAAAGGTCAAAGAACTCATTGTCGAGCAGCTTGGCGTGGAAGCCAGCCAAGTCAACGAAGGTGCCAAATTTGTTGATGACCTGGGAGCTGATTCTCTCGATACCGTGGAACTTGTCATGGCCCTCGAAGAAGAATTCTCGATTGAGATTCCGGACGAGGACGCTGAGAAGATCACCTCGGTCGGTGATGCTATCAAGTATATCAATGAGCACTCCAGCTAATTCTCCAACCGGGATGGTTGTGATTTTATGAACAGAAGAGTTGTGCTAACCGGGTTGGGTGCCACCACCCCATTGGGTAATACCGTCGATGAAACCTGGCGAGCTCTGCTTGCCGGGAAGTCCGGAATTGGTCAGGTGACCCGTTTCGACGCGACTGACTATGCCACTACGATAGCGGCTGAGGTGAGAAACTTCGATGCCTCTGGGGTGGTCGAGAAGAAGGAGCTACGGCGCCTGGATCTGGCTCAGCAATATTCGCTGGTTACCAGCGAAGAGGCTCTGAAAGACTCTGGTATCGATCTTGACTCCGTTGCCAAAGATCGCTGTGGAGTCATAATCGGCTCCGGAATCGGCGGCATTTCTACTTTCGAGCAACAACACGAGCGCCTCTTGAAAGGTGGTCCGGGACGGGTCTCGCCATTCTTCATTCCGATGATGATCACCGATATGAGCGCCGGATTGGTTTCGATCCGCTACGGTTTTCATGGTCCGAATTATGCCATGGTGTCGGCTTGTGCTTCCTCCGCTCACGCCATCCTGGACGCTTACTACATCATCCAGCGCGGCGAGGCAGATATTATGCTGGCGGGAGGTTCCGAAGCAACGATAACGCCTACGGCCATGGCCGGGTTCTGCCAGGCCAGAGCCATGTCTACCCGCAATGATGATCCGGAGCGCGCCTCACGACCTTTTGACAAAGAGCGCGATGGCTTTGTGATGGGGGAGGGTGCTGCCCTTCTCGTTATGGAGGACCTGGAGCATGCTCTGGCCCGTAAGGCCAGGATTTACGGCGAGATGTTTGGATGTGGTCAGACCGCCGATGCTTATCACATCACCGCTCCTCATCCCGAGGGGCACGGTGCTCGTTTGGCCATGGAGTGCGCTCTAAGGAATGCCAACCTGAAGCCCGAGCAAATCGACTACGTCAACACTCACGGTACCGCCACCGGCCTGGGCGATATCGCTGAGACGAAGGCTATCAAGGATGTCCTGGGTGACCGGGCTTATGAGATTCCATGCAACTCGACCAAGTCCATGATAGGACACTTGCTCGGCTCAGCCGGGGCGATCGAACTGCTGGTCTGCTTGAAGTCGATCCAGGAGGGCATAGTGCATCCGACGACCAACCTTGACACTCCAGATCCCGAATGTGATCTGGACTATGTCAGCGATGGTCCTCGCAAGCACGACGTCAATTACGCGGTCAGCAATTCCTTCGGATTTGGTGGCCATAATGTTTCACTGGTGGTCGGCAAGTATAGCGGCGCGTAGCGGGATGGGTATTCTGGACAGGTTGCTGGGGCGGGAGAAACCTTCTGAGGGGTCTATCCCCCAGGCGGCGGGCCAGTCTGCCGGTGATACGCGGACAAGACCGGTTCAGTCGGGTCCGGTGAAGATTGACCTGGACGAAGTCGAGAAGATCCTCGGCTACCACTTCCAGGATCGAGCCTTGCTCGTTCTTAGCTTGACCCATCGTTCCTTCACTCGCTTTGACCCCAATCACTCACCATCCAACGAGCGCTTGGAGTATTTGGGTGATTCTGTTCTGGGGTTGGTGATATCCCACCAGTTGTTCCTGGACAATCCTAACACCCACGAGGGGGAATTGACCAAGCTCAAAGCAATGCTGGTCAATGAGGCGACCCTGGCTTCCGTCGCTAGCAGGATCGGCTTGCACAAACACTTGCGCCTATCCCCTGAAGAGGATCGAGCCGGTGGTCGCGGTCGGGCTTCGATTGTCTCAGATGGCCTGGAGTCTGTTCTGGCGGCGGTATTCCTCGATGGCGGGCTGGAAGGAGCTCGGGGCGTCATCCTTCGGGCCATTTATCAGCACCGTGAGGAAATTCTTTCCGACGACTCGCAACGCAACTTCAAGGGTGATCTGCTTGAGAAGGTGCAGGCGCTGGGGGAGAACATGCCACGGTACGAAGTGCGTGCCGAAACCGGGCCTGACCACGAAAAGACATTCGACGTGGCTGTTCATGTCCTGGGCAAGATCGCGGGGCGCGGCACAGGTGCCTCGAAGAAGGAGGCCGAGCAGAGAGCTGCTGCCGAGGCCCTTGAAGACCTTTCCCGAGAAGACCCCGCCGATCACTAGTCGGTAGCCTTAGTCTCCCTGAGCCTGCCATCCGAGACTCCCCAACCCCCGCAGGTACGACCACATTCAAGGGAACTCTCATCTCCCTATTTCCTTGTAGTATCGTATGACGCCGACATCGCCTTACGATTGCCTCGTGATACCGTAGCAACCTAGTGATACGTCAGCATCGTGGCGCGATGAGAAGGTGCTGTCACTATGTGGTCGGGATAACGGTGTCATCCTGATGACGATGCCTGGTACTCACAATCGCGGTACTGCGGCATGATGGTATCGTAACGTGAAAGTGTCCATATTAATGACGATCGAGCCATAATCATTAGTACTTGACCTGCCGATTAGTAATAATGACCCTTGAATCGAACAATGCGAACGATTTTTGTTGACTATGTTTGAGTACTATCGATTTTGGAGGCGACTCGCTGATGGACCAGCGATCAAGGTTGCTCACCGCGCGTCAGTAGTGATGCTGGGGCAATGTTTCGGAGCGGTTACAGCCGCCAAAATGCAATTGGAAGAACTAAGGAAATGACACATACAACTAAAACCCTTTTGACAGGAGTCACCTTCCATGCGCAAAGCAGCTAGTAAGGCTAAACCAAAAAAGAAAGTTGCCAAGAAAGCCGTGGCAAAAAAGAAAGTGGTCACGAAGAAGGTCGTGAAGAAGAAGGCCGCAACGCGTCCGGGCGTGAAGCTCTGGACCAAGGCCCAAGAAGCGAGACTGATCAAGCTGTACATGAAAAAGACAGCGACTGAAATTGCCAAGATCCTCAATCGTTCAGCTGCCTCAGTCAAGGGCAAGATCGCTGTTCTCAAGCTGACCAAGCCGGCCGCAGCCAAGAAGAAGGTGGCCAAGAAGGTAGCCAAGAAGAAGGTTGCGAAGAAGGTCGTCAAGAAGGTTGCCAAGAAGAAAGTCGTCAAGAAGGTAGCCAAGAAGAAAGTGGCCAAGAAGAAGGTCGTGAAGAAGACCGTTGCCAAAAAGACCGCCAAGAAGAAGACGGTTGCCAAGAAAAAGCCGGCCAAGAGAAAGGCCGCTCCGAAGAAGAAAGCCGCTCCGCGCCGCAAGACCACGGCCCGCAAGCCCGCCAAGCGGACTGCGCGCAAGACACGTCGCTAGATCGGTTCTGAATCGTTGATAGAAAAGCCCACCCCATGGTGGGCTTTTCGCTTGATAGCTACGGTCAACCCACTGTCGCTCCCGACTTGACAATTCTATCCCCATTCGCAATATTCCGCAATCGATGTGAACTGGCTAGTATATTGGAGATAGAATGAATACTGTCGTCTTGATCAAACAGGTCCCCGAAATCGCTCTGATAAAGGTCGATGAAGCTGCCAATCAGGTCGTTTTGCCTCAAGGACCTGGCACCGTCAATCCCCTGGATGAATACGCTGTCGAAGAGAGTTTGCGGATAAGGGAG
>CAZHDS010000015.1:0-32049 GCA_964531495.1 uncultured Ignavibacteriales bacterium | reverse complement strand
TTTTTTATCAACACTTCAACCCAAAACAATAACCCAAACAACCAGAGGCTTAATTTTCCCAAATCGGCGGAAACCGTTTGACAAGCCATGGCGGCTGCTATATTATTCATGGCTTAGCCGTTGAGGCGCTTGGTCTTCGGCCTCGAAAATCAGTTAATCTCAGACCCGTGGAGAGTAGCGTTGAAAGAATATACCACTGAGAATATTCGGAACATCTGTCTCGCTGGCCAGCGTGGCAGTGGGAAGAGCAGCCTCGCCGACGCAATAGCCTTCAACTGCGGCGTGAATAGTCGCATCGGTCGCGTAGACGACGGCAGTTCCCTGATGGACTACACTGACAGTGAGCTGTCTCGCAGGACGACGCTTACTGCCAAGGTGCTGGCCGCTCCCCACAAGGATGTCAAGATCAATTGGTTTGATACTCCGGGACACGCCGATTTTATTGGCGAGCTGCTCACCTGTCTGCGAGTGGCCGAAGCATCCACGGTGGTCATCAATGCTACCGCCGGAGCCGAGGTCGGCACTATTTTGCAGTGGAATGCGATGGAACAGTACCAGCTTGGTCGCATGTTTTTCGTGAACAAGATGGAAAACGACAATGTCACCTGGCGGGCCAATCTAGCATCGATTACCGAAGCCTTCGGTAGTGGGGCAGTGCCGGTTCATCTTCCTATCGGGGAAGCGGCGACCTTCAAGGGTATCGTAGACATCCTCGCCATGAAGGCTTACACCTATGATGGTGATGGCAAGATGGCTACCAGTGACGTGCCGGATGATCTCAAGGCTGAAGCCGAGAGTGCGCGCGAGAAGCTCGTGGAACTGGCGGCCGAAGGAGACGATGCTCTGTTGGAGAAGTTCTTCGAGGAAGGGACGCTAAGCGACAGTGACTTCAAACAAGGATTCCGGAAGGGTATTGCTTCGGGGCGGATCTATCCTATCCTGTGCGGTTCGGCCACCAGTAACATCGGCGTGACTCAACTCACGGATTTCGCGGCCGCATATTTGCCCGCTCCCAATGAGATGCCGCTGGTAGCGGCCCACGTTACTGACTCTGAAGACCCAGCCGAGATCGTCTGTGACGCTTCTGGAAAGCCAGTATTCTACATCTTCAAGACGGTTGCCGAAAGTCACCTGGGTGAGCTATCGCTTTTCAAGGCCTATTCTGGAACGGCAACGTCCGGCGCTGATTTGTCCAACCAGCAGACCGGTAACGCTGAGCGCATAACTCAGATGTACACACTTCAGGGCAAATCCCGGGTTGATCTCACATCGGTAGTGGCCGGAGACGTTGGCGCCCTTGTGAAACTCAAGGATAGCCACACAGGCAATACGCTCACGACCAAAGGTCATGCTGTCAGTATAGTGCCAGTTACGTACCCCAATCCAGTGATGGATGTGGCTATCCGAGCCAAATCAAAAGGGGATGAAGAAAAGATCGCGACCGGCCTGGCAAAATTGCGGGAGGAGGATCCTACCTTCCGACTCGCGTCTGATGCGGCCTTGGGTCAACAGGTGCTCTACGGTCTGGGTCCCACTCATATCGAAGTCCTGACCGAGAAACTCAGGTTACGCTTCGGCGTCGAAGTAGAGCTGGCCAAACCGAAGATTCCTTATCGTGAGACGGTCAAGGGACGTTCCGAGCAGCAGTATCGCCACAAGAAGCAATCGGGTGGCCGAGGCCAATTCGGGGACGTTCATATTAAGCTCGAGCCCAATGTCCGAGGCGGAGGCTTCGAGTTCGTCGATGAGATCAAGGGCGGCGTAATCCCATCCAAGTTCATTCCAGCCGTAGAGAAGGGCGTTATCGAGTCTCTGGCAAAGGGAGGCCTGGCAGGATCGCAGGTCGTGGACGTCAAAGTGCGGCTGTTCTATGGTTCCTATCACGAAGTTGATTCATCCGACATGGCCTTCAAGATCGCCGGACTGATGGCTTTCCGCGAGGCCTACATGCAGGCCAAACCAGTCATCCTGGAGCCGATCTACAATGTCCAGGTCACCGTCCCTGAAGATTACACCGGTGATGTCATGGGCGACTTATCGAGTCGGCGAGGAAAGATCGCTGGCATGGACCCCGATGGTAAGCACCAGGTCATCCGGGCCACCGTGCCGCAGTCGGAACTCTATCAATACGCCGTGGACCTTCGTTCGATGACTCAGGGTCAAGGCGTGTATGCTCTCGATTTCTCCCACTATGAAGAAGTGCCGTTTGATGCTGCTCAGAAGATTATTGAGCAGACTCAACGTGAGAAGGAAGAAGCTGAGTAGCTGCCCCTCTCAACGAAATATCGACTCTGCCGCCGTGGGTTCTCCCCCGGCGGCTTTTTTGTGGGTGCCGGACGGAGTTCGATGTCAGCGTTTCAGACAGCGCACGACCTCGCCGACATACATGCGATGAAAATCCTTCTTGGGATACTCGTTTATAATGCTGGGGTCGAGAAAATGCTCTGGCTCAAGGTCCTGGTAGTAGATTTTGCGACAGTCAAGAACCAGTCGGGCCTCCTCGAAATATACTCCGCCCTCAGGTTCCACTATCGGAGTCAGACCTGAGCTTGCCATCTTGTCGGAATCGCGACCAGAAACGGTACCGAGGTGCTTCAAGGCCGAGCGATGTTCTCTGCCGAAGAATGACAGGCTGAAGACATCGTTGGCCTCGACGAATTGATACGTATAGCGTTGTGGCCGGATCACGCACCAGCAGACATTCTTGTTCCAGAGCACGCCCATCCCGCCCCAACTGGCCGTCATCATGTTGAAGTTCTCGGGGGTTCCGGCCGCGACCAGCATCCAGTCGCCTCCGATGAGCTTGAAAACATTCTGGTCTATCTCTTCTGGTTTCAGCAGAGTGAATTCGGACATTGTGATTAGTCTCCTTTGGCTATCGAGAGCGATCAGCCCGGCTTGCGGATCCCGTAGGCGCGAAACATGTTTATTTGGTAAGAACGGTAGGTTTCAAAAGTCGCCACCACAAGCTGTTTGTTCGCTGTCGGGCAGGTTACAGAAAAGGTATTGACACATACACAAATGGGCAGTATGGTTATCATAGACGATGCAATGTCACTCGCTTAAGTAAGGCTAGCTGTCATGACCCAGCCGATATTGACCGACCGACAGAAATCGATTCTGGTTTTCATTCAGGAGCAAATCACGGTACGGGGACATTCCCCCACGATCAGAGAGATCGGCCTACGCTTCGGCATCAACTCGACCAACGGCGTACGGACTCATCTTGAGGCTCTGATCCGTAAGGGCTATCTGAAGAAGCAGGCGCTCATTTCGCGCGGGCTTGAACTTACGAGAGATCTCCCCGGCGATGTTCTTCGCCTGCCGGTGGTAGGCTTGGTTCCGGCCGGACTTCCGATCGATGCTATTGAGAACATCGAAGGCGAAGTGGCGGTGGATCTGTCTTTCCTGCCGAGAGGAGCCAGCTTCACGCTGCGGGTGTCAGGAGAGTCGATGCGGGATGCCGGCATTTTGGATGGCGACTTGTTGTTGGTTCAGAAGCAAGAGACGGCGGTCAAGGGAGACATCGTGGTTGCCATCATTGACGGCGAGGCGACCGTGAAGCGCTATTTCCCGGAGAAAGGCAGGATTCGCCTTCATCCCGAGAATCCGGAGTTCGAGGACATCATCGTTGATCGCAAGTCCGGCGAATTTAGGATTGCAGGCAAGGTGGCAGGTCTGCTACGCCGATTCGAGCGGTAACGGCAGCATCTCCCCCACAATAATCACACGAACTCTGTGTCCTGGTAACATTGATTGTGGATGATGCTGACTTGGCCGTCCGATCGTCACAAATCGTCCATCCGATGCCTCCAAAGCACATCTTGACTTGATGCGTAAAATAGATATATTAGGTACAGTCTTGCCTAAGACGATCAAGCCAAAGGACATCTCAGGATGAGCAACCGACCGCGTTATATTCAGGCAGGGGGCCTTGTTGTTGCTGCGCTCGCGATATTGCTGCTGACGGCCTCAGTACAGGCGGATGCATCAGGCGAGGACTACACCGGCACCCTTCGAATCTACATGGTCGAGCCCACTTCACGATGGACCGATGGGCTCAGCAATCCCTATCGCTTCGGCCTACTTGATTTTGCCCTCGAGATCGATCTCGACATCAAGGACCTGGGCAGCTTTGAGCAGGTCGTGGATTGGAATCCTGTCACGTCGGGGTTTTCCGGTACCAATTCCAGCAACATGATGGCAATCGGCGTGATCACAAATTCTGACTACGTTCTACGCGACGCTTTCCCTGGTTTCGAGTATTGGTTTCATGCGCATTTTGTCGACGCCGTCGCGATGGCCGTACCTGGAATCCCGGGGAATTCGATTCCGTCGGCAGGCTTCACTCATCGAGTTTTTGTGGAGCAAGCCGGCTCCGGTGGCTGAGGAGGCTGCGCCGCAGCACGGGCCGTGCTGGACAGTGTTTACGAAACAAGTGGTATGGAAATGATGTACGCCACCTTGGTGGGCGATGGGAATCCGAAAGCCTATCAATTCTTGACCAGCCATTATAACTTCGCTGTCTACCCCACGACCTTTTTCGATGGTGGTCACGGCGTACACGTCGATATCCCCGAGGATTCGTCTGAGTACTGGATTCCGATCCAGGCCGCCGGCGAGCGGTCCGTCCCTGACCTTGAGATGATTACGGCTCTGGATCACCTCGGCGGAACGGATTATCAGATTCACATTCGAGTCAACAATGGTCTGAGCGCCAATGAAACTCCCCTGTGCACCGAGGCGCCTTCGGGTCCCGCCGTGGCCACTCCTTATCATCCATTTGGCATGTCTGGATGGGCCCAGGATCTGGACAACGATGATATCTTCCATCAATTTGACTGGGGCAATGGCGACACCAGTGCTTGGGTTGGGCCGGTCGCTTCGGGCGACAGTGCAATCGCATTTTACGTCTATACATCGTCCGGGACAATGCCGATACGGGTTAGACCGCGCGATGTCTACGGAGCCATCGGTGATTGGTCGCCAGTACACACGCTCACGGTTACGCCGACGTGCTGCTACCTGCGCGGTGACATCACCGACGACGGCACCGGTCCCGACATTGCGGACCTGATCCATTTGGTAGGCTTTATGTTTCAGGACGGCCCCACTCCGAGTTGTCTGATTGCTGCGGACATAAACGGCGATGACGTCGGGCCTGATATTGCCGACTTGATACACCTCGTGAGCTTCATGTTTCAGGACGGCCCTGATCTCGCCCCTTGCCCAATGTAGCCTGCATCCAGTCATATTGTCGATCTACCGATGGCCCGCAGTATTTTACCTCAACAAAGTAGTTGCGTTGGTGCCGTACCCATCGGTTTATTCGGGCATTCAAGCAGACGGACATAGCCGGGCCGCCAGCTTGACGCGATCCTGAATATGGCCGCTAAGCGTCTGTCCGGAAGGAACACTATGTCGACTGATTTACGCTTTTCCATTACTGAGAGACCGATCGAGTACCATGGGCACATGGTTTTTCGCCAGCTCAACCAGGATCGTTTGATCGAATTCAATCACCGTCACTTGTCAGTTCTGAGCAACTACGATCTGACGCTTGAGGCTGCCCAGGTGGTTGTTCTGGATGAACGCGTCAACGGAGTATCCAATCTGGGTGCCCTGCGCAATCGCCAGACACGGGAGTCCGTGATTGTTGCAGCCGCTCTTTCGGCTCTGGCAGTCGGAATAAATGGTCGGGGAAGCTATGCCGATCTGCCCAAGGATCAGCAGACTCTGGAGAATGCCAACGAGCTCAAGCGTGCCAACGATCGCCTGGCGGCTCAGGTTATGGCTGAGGTTTTGCAGACTACGACGGATACGCTGCCACCGGGCGAAGAAATCCTCATCGAGTCGACCATTACTGAGGGCGTTCGGCCCAAACCAGGCAAGGAGGCTGGTGGTAACCCCACTATCGCGGTGGGAGCCCTCTTTGGCAAGAAGGAGCATCGCAGCAAATACGGCATGCCCATGTCACAGAACGTAACTCTCCTCTCCATGGGTAACGATGTCATCGATGGCACCACCAAGTCGGTTACGGGTGAGCACTCCAGCCTTACGGCACTATTTCTAACGGAATCAAACGTCAAGCGTCACCTGCCCGACATCTATGTTCAGCGATGGGCCGCCGGAGCCGATTTCGGAGAGTTCGATCCCCGTGAGGTTGATCTTGGCGGGGTGGCCGAGCTCATGGCCAAAGCCTACGGATTCGGCGGGATCGAAAAACTCAGCGCCTTTTTCCTGGACCGCCCCCGTCACGGGCCGGCCATGGACGTTCTCAACAAGTTGGGCGTGGCCACTCCTTACGACACCGACGGCGACCTCTTCCCCTGTCTGCTTCTGGGTCACGAAGGCATCTGTTTTCCTGATGGGCGCGAACTAAACGCATTCATAGGCGAAATCGGTGGCTCGGCGGAATGGGCCGTGGGCGTTCTTCCCCTCGTTTGGCGAGGAGGCCAGGCCATTGGCATGATGACGAGCCAGTCAACCCTGACGCGTTCGGACATGACCCCCGAAAAGAAATGGAACGAGCGTTTCCACTTCTCCGAGGATGAGTTCATGATGATTCAGGATGCCCGGTTTGAGCAGAAACCATATTTCTCTATCCATGACATTTTGGAAAACCCTTTCATGGGTGGTATATCCGCCTTTGGATCCATCACTGATAATGCCTATCTCCCATTCCTGAAGGGCGTCCAGGCGAACCGGGAAGACAACACCGTCACCGTCTGGACCCTGGTCATCAATTCCCTCGGGCAAATGGAGGCCTGGGAAATGCATTTCAAGGCCAATGAGAGCCTGGAGAAATCGATTTCTTTGCTCGCCTCGCCCAAAGAGCAGTTGATTGATCTGGATGACAAAGCGATGGAGCAGCGAATAGGATCCATGCTAAACGACCCAGTCATGCGAAGGCGCTTTCGGCTCTTCTTCAATAATGAATACTATCCGGCTCTGATACCAGTCAGCGACCGCCTTGTATTGCTGCATCGAGCCCTCGATAGCCTCATCGCGCGTGGCGCTCTTTCTGAGGTAGATCGCCGAATAGTGGGCACCGCCGGTCGTCTGGCGCCGGAGTGGTTTGTGCCCCACATGTATTAGCCCAACGGCTCAGTCTGTCAAGCGGTTGGCGTGCAACGGGAAACGAAGACTGATTGAGTCGCCCTTGGCCCGATCTCCAGTTGTCTAAGCGATTGGCCTAAGAAGGTTTGCATAAGTTTCAAGATTTGTTATATTCTACCGTGAGCCGTGCGGACCGAGTCCGACGAATGCCTGCCGAACCTACCACTGACCTGGAGACGTCAATGAAGACAGCTCGATACCTTAGAACATCATGTACGATCTTGTTCGTGGCTTTGCTCTCCCTGGCCTCGTCAGCTATGGCTGAACGAGCTACCAGCGAAGAGATGGATCAGGTCGCTCACAACTGGATGACCATGGTGGTCAACGATAATGGTGGCTGGTCATTGAACAACACGCCCGAAATCTCGGACGTGCAGGATATTGTCGTGGACGGTGTCTTATTGGGCAAATGCTATTCCATCTCTCCGCAAGGCTACATCGTGGTCCCGACGCTGAAAGCCCTCGCACCGGTCAAGGCCAGCTCCGAGGACTATCAATTAGATGTTAACGATGAAGATGGTTTCGCCGCTCTTCTTAGAGAACTATTCGTTGATGCCAACAAGTCCTTCGAAAGTCACTACGGCAGCCTTGACGCTGCTCAGTCTCGCGATGCCGATGATCCCTTCGGTTCCGAGTATCGCAATCTCTGGGATCGATATAGCCTTAGCACCTCGGAGTTCTCTACCTATCTGGGACAGAGAGATCGAGATACGACAGTTTCGGTCGGCCCCCTCATGTCCGTGCATTGGGCCCAGGGCGACCCTTACAGGGACTTCTGCCCCATCGGCGATGGAGGCACTTGCCTGGTCGGATGCGTCGCAACCGCTGTCGCTCAGATCCTACAGTACCACCAATGGCCGCCTTATGGTGACAACGAGCCGAAGTACTATTGGACTGGCGACGAGAGCTGCAACAGCAGCACCTCCGGAGCCTGGTTGAGGGCCGACGTCCAGGATAACTATGACTGGGCAAACATGGCTGACTATGTGGGCGTCAACTATCCCCTGGAGCAGCGAAACGCGGTCGCCGAACTATGTTACGAGGTGGCAGTGGCTTTCAGGATGCATTTTGGCCGGTGCGCCTCGGGCGCCTATGTAACTACCGGAGCGTATGCTCTCCCGACCTATTTCAGATTCAAGGACAGCATCGTCACCACGCCACGCTCCGGTCAGACTAAACCAGACTGGGTGGCCCGAGTACAGCAGGACATAGACGAAGGTCTGCCTATCAGCTACCGGATCACAACGCACGCCATCGTCCTGGATGGTTATCGTGTCGTCGATGGCATCGATCAGATGCACTTCAACTATGGTTGGAACACCCCCCACACCACCTGGTACACGGTCGACTACCTCCACTGTGATTGGGAAGGATGTACGGTTGCCGATCAGCTGATGCTAACCAGGATAATCCCGGACAAAACAATCTACTTCCTGGTCGATACGACTTTCGGATTCCTCCCCCTTTCGGTGGAGGTCGAGGGAGCTTCAGAGCTTGAAGTCGATGAGTGGTCATTCAGTTTTGGCGATGGTGACTCGGCCTACACTCGTTCCGCAAGCCACACCTATACCGAAGCTGGCAACTATGACGTCAGCATGATGATTGAGACAGCGGACAGCACATACACTTTCATGCGACAAAGTCTGGTCTACGCTATTGCTGACTCGATTATCGCTCCGAGCGTGATTATTCCGCCCGACTCCGTGGCCGAAGTCGTTATCTATGCTCGTAACTCCGTTCCGCTGGACAAGATCGAACTGCCCGTAGACTATGACAATGGTGACTTTGATGTCATCCTGGACTCGTTCAGCACCGCGGGTTGTCGGACCGAGAATGTATACGATTTCACTCAGGCGCATTGGTGGCCCGGACACCAAACGACATTTCGGTTCACTTGCTCCGAACCTGACCTCTCGAACAAACTTGCACCTGGCTTTGGACCCATTCTCAAGCTCTACTTCAGCGCTGCTCCCGGCGTCCAAATCAATCAGACCGTAGAACTCGATCTATCTGGCTACTCCAACTACTCCGCTGAGTATGAGAGCAGCCTTATAGACTTTCAGCCGGTTCTGATCAACGGCGAGCTGGCCTACGGCGGATGCTGCGACGGATTCAGAGGAAACATCGACGGCGATCCGGCCGATGAAATCGACATTGGTGATCTGATCGCGCTCGTTGACTTCATGTTCAATGAAGGGCCTGAGCCAGCATGCATAACGGAAGCCAATATCGACGGTTTCGGAGATATCGACGTATCTGACTTGATTATGCTGGTGACTTACATGTTTCAGGATGGCCCCCCGCCCGCCAACTGTCCCCACTAGATCGGTCGCGCTCCACAAAGACAAAAAGAGGTGCCAGTGTCTGGCGCCTCTTTCTTTTTGGCTTTGGCGGTGTCTCATCCAACAGCGTGTGGCCGGACGACTGCCTAGCTGGCTCACTTGTGAATGCGGTGAAGGAACTCCTCGACTTCCGGTACCCCGCCCTGGAACACGAGATAGCCATTGTATGGCTCCCGTTCGGTGATGTCATTGCGGATTGGCGTCAGCATTAGGCGTTTCACTTCGTCCAGATCCTCGGTCTGTCCCAGCGCCCAGCCCAGTTTTACGTAGGCCACCTCAGGAAGCATGTTTTCCGTGGGGATGATACCTTTAGCCATCAAATCCCGACCGGTATCATAGACAAACATATGGACGTATCCCCAGAGCGTCTGCACTGTCATGTAAATCGCGACGCCCTTGTCCGTGGCCCGCTGGATCGCGGGATAGACCGGCTTGTTGACGTGACCAAGGCCAGTTCCAGCGATGACGATCCCTCGGTAGCCATTGTCAACCAGCGAGTCAATGATATCCGGCTGCATGTTTGGATAATAATAGACCAGCGCTATCTTCTCCTCGAAGACCGGCGTGATTCGGACCTTGCGGTCGGCGCGACGGCGACGGTAATCGTCTGTCAGAGGGCATATTTTCTCACGATCGATCATGGCCAGCGGGATGTCACCGATGGTACGAAATGTCGAGCGATATGATGAGTGCATCTTGCGCACTCGGGTTCCGCGGTGAAGCAAGCCATACTTATCAGACGTAGGACCGAACATGCATACCATCACCTCTGCCATATCAGACTCAGCCGCCGCCTTGGTGGCATGGATGAGATTCAGAGCGGCATCGGAGGAAGGTCGGTCCGAGGATCGCTGTGACCCGACGAGGACGATTGGCACCGGCGAGTCCTGGATCATGAAAGACAAGGCTGCTGCAGTATGATGCATGGTATCGGTCCCGTGACCAACGACGATGCCATCGATACCCTTTTCGATCTCTTCGCCGATGGCAATAGCCAGTTTGCGATATTGGGCCGGCCCCATGTTTTCGCTAAAGACGGCAAATATCTTCTCCGTGGTCAGGTTACAGATATCCGCCAACTCGGGCACGGCACCATACAGCTCGCCCGGTGAAAAAGCAGGGATAACGGCTCCGGTACGATAGTCCAGCCTCGATGCAATCGTGCCACCGGTTCCGAACAGCTTGATGTTCGGGGCACCCTCGGTGGACGGGAACTCCTTCTCCGGAATCTTGTAGTGGGCCTTCTTGTAACCCTTCTCAACCATGTCCTCAATAGTGCGCGTGTCAACGCCGATGTTGTAGCCGGTAATCAGCTTGAGCACTATGTGGTTCTGGTCGTCGTTTTCAGATCGAGGCAGGATTATCCCTTCAAAGTCGCCGCGCGATGTTTTGACAAGCGTCTCCCCCCACACCCGGACGTTGAATTTCTTCAGGGTGGCCAGCGCTTCGCCTTTGTAACCCTCAAACATATCAGACATGACTGACCTCCTGCTCAACCTTGTGGGCCAGATCGGCCAACGCCACGTTGCCCAAGGCTCGCGGCCTCAGCCGGCCCATAATCCAATTGATCACGCAGTGGGGATCCAGACCATGACGGATCTCGCGAAATTTGCGATCCAGACTGGCAACATCGGCCATGATCTCCCTCAGTTCGTAGCGCTTGAAGTCAATCGCGATCAGGACAGAGTCGAGAACCATATTTGGGTGAACATAGACAACTGGCAGCATTGACCGGATGATCTCGCGATCCAGTTCGTGCTCCTTCACGAAGCGAAAGAGTTCCGCCACCAGCTTGTAGTCGAATCCCGGCGAGAGCAGCGTGGTCCCCTCAATGTTCTTGAGAGTTTGACCAAGTACCGACGCGCAGAATCTGGGGCAATAGCCAAGATCATTGACAATGGTCTCCATCACGGGCAGGAGGTTATGACTGAGCAAATAGACATGGGTATCTTCGGGCACCTTCCAGTCTGCCAGCTGCTGCTGACGCGCACTTACGTCGAGCGGCAGGCCCTCCCTGATCACCTGTATGTCGGCGTCCTCAATAGGAATCGGAGCCGAGTCGGTGTCGGGATACATCCGGTCCGGACCGGGTAACACCCTCTCAAAGAGCGTAGTGCCATCGGAAAGGGATTTGCGCGTTTCGTTAGGCACGCCATCGAAGGCCAGGCAGCAGCGCTCCTGGATTGTCTCCAACGCCGTGGGCATGTCATCGGCAGGTCCCCATATCAGAAGCTGCGCATCATCCGCACCACACTCGAATTTCTGACGGATAGCCTCCCATGTCGCTTCTGATGTTGGACAAGCGTCAGCCCACATAGGTTCACTGCAAATGACATTCGGTTTCTCAAGACAGGCGATTACCTTGAGGCGGTCGCTGAGTTCATTGAGAAACACTTTGCCGGGCTGCGTGAAGAATGACAACAATCCACGAAATCCGGGCAAATTGACAGCGGTCACTTCCCCGCCATTCTCCAGAGCGTCCGAAATAGCGTCAGGTATCTTTAGTAGATCGCCCTTGGTGATCTTACGGCTTTGCAATTCCCAGCGCTCGGGGGCGCCGCACCGTTCGCCCATGATCGTGGCAATCTCCAGAAGGGCTTTTTGCCGGAAGGCCTCGTTGTGGGTCAACTCCGGAAGCCACGCAATATGCGCCACGCCTTTGATCTCCACCCGGGTTCCGCCCGTGATGGAGACATTCGTGTCTTGGCGGCCAGCGCCTATGCCAGTGCGAACCTTGCCCGTGCTGCGGGCGAGAAACCTGAGATAGTGGCCGGCTTCCGCGACTTCATCGGGGGTTAACATGTCCGGATACGTCACCATCTCTATGAGCGGCATGCCCAGGCGGTCGGTGATGTAAGTTCGGTTGTGCCCCACATCCGCTACCTCGCGGCAAGAGTCCTCTTCAATGCTGAGCTGGATAATGCGGATCATTTTTGACCGGAGCGGAATCTTGCCTTCGATCCCGACAATCGCCGTCCTTTGGAATCCCGTCGGAATGGAACCGTCAAGATACTGCTTGCGGGTAAGATGCAGTTCCCCGACGATGTTGGTCTTGAGCAGGAGAGCGATTTCAATGGCGATATCAAGCGCCTCGCGGTCGATCGGGAATGGCGGTGTGTCGTCGACCTCATAAGTGCACGCTGTCTTGTAATTGAGGCGGTAGGTGATGTTCTTCCTGGTCCGGAACTCCATGAGAGCGGTGCCATCGTATTCGCCCAGTTCGCTTAACGTCGGCCGCATGTGGCGGATGACTTCGGCGTCAAATTCGTCGTGACCGTGATAGATTCCGGCAGGACAGCGACAAAATAACTTGCTGACAGTCTTGACTTGCTGATGTATTTCGAGGCCGCATTTGAAGCCCAGGGAGGTATAGGTCTGAGGGCTGGCATCCGCGCGAGGCACATATCCGACGCGAGCCATCGATTGTTCGTAATTCCGATGTGGATCAAGCTTCGTGGGCATTTTCCGCCTTACCATTGATCAATTATCCAACACGGGCCTGCATGCCGTAAGCCCTTCCAACGTGGGCGCAAAGGTAAGTGATAACCACGCTTTTTTCAAGACATTTTGAGCGAATATCAGATTCTATTGCAGCCATAGATGGGTCTTCAGAATCGAGTTGCCGATAGTCATTGCCGTCCAAGGACCATCCCCCAAATGGACCGGCCCGATCGATCATGCCCTGAGCGCCCCACCTTCCTCCACTGACGCGTAAACCGCGATTACAGCCAGAGTGGCCGCAGAAGCTGCGCCCTTCGTAGTCTTCGGTCCAATGGCTCTTGGCCACCGCCGCAGCGTCGAACTTCTCTCGCGTACACCTTTAGATTAACGCGTTAACTGGCCCACTGACAAGGGATACAGCGATTCATTCTTCGTCGCCCTTGGTGGACTAAGGGGACGATGCCGATTCTACGAAGCTCGAAATGGGGGCTATTGTTCGACTTGCGATCAGAATGTCGATGTCAACAGGTCGCTGATCCTCTAAATCGTTGCTAAATCACGAAAAGACCATATATTATGGATGAGTAGCTGTATCCAGGAGCCCATGCCTGACGCTACCTGGAGATCGCCCGGTCGGCCACTCATGGAGAGGTACGCTGAGGGACCTATCTTGTTGGTGTGCACCATCTTTGTGAGCCTATCCCGACCTCGCCGGTTTCCCGCCGGAGAGATGAGATATAAATTGTGCTGGATGGCTGCGTGAGCAATCACCGATTGATGTCGGGGCCGTGCCCTCCTGTGAGTGACTGTTCCTCGCGGTCAGCAAATACCAAGGAGAACGTCGTTATGAGAGCATCTTCCAAATGGAGTAGGATTTTCGTAGGAGCTTTGGCGCTACTACTTATCGGCTTGATGGCCAATCCGGTGGGCGCTACGGTTGCCTCGGATACTGAGATGAGGCAGGTCGCCGACAACTGGGTGACCCACTTTGTCCAGGACCGCAGTTCCTGGGCCGGAAGCACAGCAGCTGAAGTAATCGAAGTTCGCGATATCGTGCAGGACGGCCTCCTCGTCGCGCGGTGCTATTCCGTCAGCCCGCAGGGCTATGTCGTTGTGCCGGTCCTCAAGGAGCTGGCGCCCATCTTCGCGTTTTCGGACGATTCTCATCTCGATGTTAATGCTACTGACGGTATGGGCGAGCTGCTGCGCGGCAATCTCCATGCTATCGCTGAGAGGTATGTTGCTCGCTTTGGTGCCCTAAGTGCGCCCCAGACTGCTGATATACTTCTCGATGAGGCTGCGGTCTCCAATCAGTGGCAGCATTTCGCCGTCGATACCAAGACTTTTGCCGATCAGGCTTCCAAAGCCTCCGGCAGCCGCACGATGGTAGGCCCGCTTGTAACCGCACGCTGGCACCAGGGCGAGCCCTTCAACGACCTCTGCCCGCCCGGTACACCGGTCGGCTGTGTTGCCACCGCCATGGCCCAGATCATGCAGTTCCATCAGTGGCCCGACGAAGGCATCGGCGACCATACTTATTACTGGGATGGTGATGGCGGTCCGGGGGCCTATTTGACGGCCGAGTTCTGGGAGACAATAGACTGGGCCAACATCCCCGACTACTGCCCGTATCCCGATTGCTCCACGTCGACTCACGCAAACACTCTGGCCAAATTCAACTACGCGGCGGCCGTGGCTTGTGAGATGGATTTCGGCGCTGAAGGTTCCGGCGTGTTCATATCGGATGTCATTCCGGTCGTGGCCGCCAATTGGCGGGACTTCTTCCTTTACAAGGACGGAATGCAGACTCGCCACCGCAGCGGGTACACGCAACAAACCTGGTTTGACCTGATTCAAGCTGAAGTCGATGCCGGCCGGCCGATGGAGTATTTCATGCGGAGCCATGCCGTCGTTTGCGATGGTTGGTACGATGAGGGCGGGATATTCATTCACTTGAATTACGGTTGGGCCGACACTCACAATGCCTGGTATGCTGTTGACAATATCTACCAGGCAGACCCCGAGGGCGACATTTATGAAGAATTCGTGATGCGTTACATCGAGCCCGACCTCTCGGCGGTGTTCAGTACTCAGGACCGCGTCGGATGGGTTCCTTTTGATGCCTATTTCGAATGTTCATCGGAGTACACTGTCACAGGCGTCGACTGGGACTTTGGTGATGGCGGTGCCGGCGCAACGGATACTTGCACCCACACGTACACGCAGCGCGGCGTCTACGATGTTGCTGTAGATCTCAATTCGGGCGCTTACTCACGCTCCAAGGTCAATTACATTGTAGCCCTGGCCGACTCGCTATATGCGGATTCTCTCTTGATTGAGCCAGGTGTCATCAACGAGATAACGGTTTACGCTACTACGGCGATTCCGCTTTCAGAGCTGGTTGTCCCCATCACCTACGACGGCACGCTGAATATCAATCCATACACGATTACCTGGACCACCGTTGGCTGCGCCACTGACGGAATGGATTACATCGCTCAGACAAACAGCGATCCGGCCCACGGCCGCATGACGTTGCGTTTCGAAAACACCGGCAGTAGCGCAGATCTTCCGGCGGGCGAAGGTCAAGCTATCGTGAAGTTGCAGTTTGAAATCACCGGCACTCCTTCGTTCGGTCAAACGGCTCCGATTTCTTTTGCAACATATGCCTCCAATGTAGCCCGGTTCTCGGGCCGCTTGATACCCGACTACAACCCGATTCTGATTGACGGACTGGCCCATTTCTCCAGTTGCTGCCAGGGCTTCAGGGGCAATATTGACAATGATCCGGCCCAAGAAATCAATATTGTCGACTTGATCTACTTGGTCAACTACATGTTCCAGGAGGGTCCCGATCCTGAGTGCATGGCCGAAGCCAATGTTGATGGTGATTTCATGAGTACGATCGATATTGCTGACCTGATTCACCTGGTCAACTACATGTTCCAGGACGGCCCGGAACCGTTCATCTGCTACTAACAGATACTCTACATTCGATCATATCAAGCCCCTCGCATCTGCGGGGGGTTTTTTTGCGCCCTGGCGATTGTGAGATAGATATGTACTTGCGTCAACATGGAGCAGCCTGTATACTCTATTAGGGTTGATAATTATAGACAGGGAGAAACACGATGATACGTACGATCACATTTCTGATCGCCGTTTGCTGGACGATCATTGCGGTGGCACCGGCTGAGGCCCGCATCTGCGGTGACATCAACGACAACGCTGAAATCGACATTTCAGATCTGATGAGCATCGTCGGCTTCATGTTTCAGGACGGCCCGCCGCTGCCCTATCCCCCGCAGGCTGATTGTGACGGCAACCATACTTTGGATATCGCCGATCTCATATGTTGGGTCAGTTGGATGTTCCAGAATGGTCCCTCCCCGAGCTGTTCTTTCCAGACACTGGCCTTGCACGAAGAGAATAGTGGACCGTGCCTCTCTGACTCAGCGGCCGCTCTGGCGCACGTCGGCAACCTTCGCTTGGGAGACTTCTCATTGACTGTTGACGGCAATGATGTTCATGTCAATCATGACCGCGCGTTTTATCAGTGCTGCTTCATGTACAATGTCGAGTACTTGCTTGATGGCAGTGAGATTGTGGGGTTTGAGCAAGACACGGGCCAGCTGTGTGACTGCTATTGTCTTTTTGATCTGACATCAATAGTCTCTGACCTCTCCCCGGGGGAGTATTCGCTGTGCTTGATCGGTATCGAGGGCGATACCGTCGGATGTCAGGCTTTCAGCATTGCCTTCGGCGCTGACTTTGAGCTGGACCTGGATAACGGCGGTTGTCAACGGGATTGGCCCTGGGAGGGTGATCCGATAGTCAACTACAGCTATGACCAGGGCATGCTGACGATTGACCACCCGAACGCCTTCTTCAACTGCGGAGCCATCATAACTATGGAATTTTGTCAGGTCGGTGATACCCTGCGGTTCTTCGAACGAAATCAGATCGGTGCGCCATTGCCCTGCATGTGCAGTTACCCGCTCACCGCATCCGTTTCCGGCCTTGTGCCCGGCGAGTATGTCGCCGAGGTTTGGAATCGGGACGAATGGGACACCGCCGACTACGTGCTGAACAGACAAGTGATCACGTTGGAACCGTGAGGCCAGTTGTCTTGTCCTGCCCCGGCGCGACCTCTTTGCGGAGCATCGTATGGGCTGGCCCGACAAGGCTGGCTCAGGGTGTGCTATCGGCCCTCGAAAACCAGACGACCATAAGTGTCGGGAGCATAGTCGATTGGCACTAACCAGTCGCCGGAAGTGTCGAGTCGCTTCTGTTTGCGACGGAAATTCAAGCCCCAGCCATACTCTCCGAAACCATCCTGGCCAAAAGTTCTCAGCGGGATCTTGATTTCGATAGACCAGCCGTCGTCGCTCCTGGCAGTGGCGATTTCGTATTGGCCGTTCCAATCCCGGTCGGTCTCGTACCAGTTGCTTTCGCCCCAACTTATCTTCTGATCAAAGACAGCGCCCAGAGGATTCACGTACAACTGATACACCGTATCCCCGTAAGGGTCTGGGGCAATAAAGAAGCCCACACAATCCTCGCCGAACAAAGTACCGTCCCGCTCAGTCACTGCAGCCCTGATCGAATCCGGCATTGTTTCATGACAATCGGCAGCGATGTATACATGCTGTTCATCGTAGGCGAAGTAGAAATCCACCGGGTCTATGACAGCCGGACCACCATCGGGTGAGTACATTTGGGACACAGGATGTTGCCACATGGCTTCGTCCAGTCGACCATCAAGGATGATGTCGCTTGACATGGGATCGGCCACTACGCGACGGCCGAGCCACAACTGCTTTTCGCATTGCGATAGACGTTCTTCAGAGGTCGGAAAGTTGGCGACCACGGTGGGGGCTGGATAAATCGATGAAGTGCAGCTGGCCGTGAACTCAAGCTCAAGGGACGCCCCTGGAAGAAGACTGAAGGGTGCCACGGCCGGTTGAACATCCCAGCCTTCGGGAACAGTCCACACGAGCGAGTCCTTCACCTCGTGACTGCGGTTGTGGTTGGTGACCACGAGCGAAAACGCGGTCGGCGACAACGATAAGTCAGGGCCGAGGATGAGAGGATCCTTGAAGACGATCGCCCCGCGTTCGATGACGTTGGAGGCCGTCAGCTCCTGAGCGGTGAAATTGTCCCACTCCCATACAGCCCCTATCTTGATGGGACTCGTATGCACGCCCTCTTCGTCAACCGTAACCCAGGCGAAATGATAGCCCAACTCGGCCGGACGCTCCGACATGCCGCCGCCGGAACTGCCGATACTGATGTACTTGATGCCATCATACTCACCGGCAAAATAGCGATGAAAATGACCCGAATAGACGACATCGACGCCGTGGGCAAGGAACAGGTCATGCAGGCGGTGCGGCTTGCCCACACCCAGAGAGGCAAAGAAGAACGGCTTGTGACAGAAGACTAATGTGGCTCGCGCACTTTCGTGCTGCGAGAGATCGTTCGCCAGCCACTGATACTGTTCATCCGGCAAGGGCTGCGTGGGACCGCCCGCTCCGGCACTGTTGTCGATAACCACGAAGTGTACGCCGCGCCTATCAAACGAGTAGTAGGGGTCCCCAACCTGAGCGCGGTAGGGCTCCAGCATTCCGGGCGTAGTGATATCGTGATTGCCGGCCGTATAGTAGATCGGCACCGAGACGCCGGACACAATTTCATGCAACTCGGACCATTCTCTGGCGAGGGTCGTGCTGTCCTCGGTATAGCCCTCTATCATGTCCCCGACCGTTATCATGAACTCCGGTCTGAGTAACTCTGCTTCCCGGATTACTTGCCCCCAGACCCCCTCAATGTGACCACCCGTACGATCGCCAATTATGGCGAAACGCAAGGTTTCATCATCGGTTTGACAAGGCGCGGTTGCAGGAATCAGGAAACTGACCGCAACTATCAGAATCACAAACTTGAAACTCATCCGTAAGTCCTTTGTCTATACAACACCATGGTCAGAGCTATCGTGGTGAGCGGCGTGCCGCTGATGCTACCCTTCGTTAGAACCAGTCTCTGATTTTGTCTTAATATACTCACGTGGTTCAGCTTCCTTGACGTAGCGATCAAGCCATTCGGTCATTTCCCAGATCATGTGCATCACCGACTCGCGGGCCCGGTACCCATGTGACTCATGCGGCAGCATGACCAGCCGCGCCGTCGCGCCATGTCCTTTCAGAGCACCGTAGTAGCGCTCGCTCTGAAGCGGGTAAGTGCCGCTGTTATTGTCAGCTTCACCGTGGATGAGCAGGATAGGCTCGTTGACCTTGTCGGCGTGCATGAACGGCGACATAGCGAAATATATCTCCGGCTTCTCCCAGAGCGTACGCTCTTCAGATTGAAAACCGAACGGCGTCAGAGTACGATTATAAGCCCCGCTCCGAGCGATGCCCGCGCGAAACAGATCGGAATGAGCCAGCAGATTGCCCGTCATGAAGGCGCCATAAGAGTGTCCACCGATGGCCATCCGCTCCGCATCCCCCACGCCTCGCCGGGCAGCTTCAGCAATCGCCGCCTCAGCACTACTCACGAGTTGCTCCACGAAAGTGTCGTTGGGTTCCTCGTCTCCCTCGGCCACAACCGGCATAGTCGGATGATCCAATACGGCGTATCCGTGTGCCAACCATAGGAGCGGCGACCACCAGCCGATGCGGACGAAGCGGTATGGAGAACCCTTTACCTGCGAGGCATCAGCCTTGTCCTTGAACTCTTCCGGGTAGGCCCACAGGATCATTGGCAGAGGACCATCCTCGGCTTGGTAGCCTGACGGCAGATACAGAGTCGCGGAAAGCTCCACGCCGTCGTCCCTCTGGTATCTGACCAGCTCCTTGTGAACCTCGGCGAGAGCTGGCGTCGGATGTGGGAAGGCCGTCACCTGCGTCATTTCGCTCGTTTCGAGATCTCTCAGAAACAGATTCGGAGGCTCACTGATTGACTCCCGCAGGGTCAGGACAACGGGACGTTCGTCATCAAGAATCGCGACCGGTTTCTCGTAGTAGGGTGGTTCCGAGCGGAACAGGCGTTGCGTCTTCAAAGTACGCAGGTCCCATCTATCCAGGAAGGGCCGATCCCCCTCGGGAGAAGCGCCATCGCCAACCAGAAACAGAAGCTGCCCATCGTCTGAGGTGAGCAGTACACTGGTTCCGAAGATGCTGTGTGTCATCATGGGTGTACCAGGATCGCTGTACCGGTCCTGCCATGAACGATCCTCTAGCAACACCGGATCATGGTTGGGATCATCCGGCCATACGCGCCACTGTTTGATATTGCGGGTCTTCCACCAGGACTCTCCGACCAGGGCCAGGTCCCCTGAGCCCCAGCGAATATCATCGAAACGCTGAGCGAGCTTCATCAACGGCACCGGGGCCTTTCCAAAGGGAGCTTCCTGCATAAACACTTGATCCCTGAACTCTGCTTCTGCTCCGGCGTCACCGCCGTCGAGCGCTTCTGTCCAGAAGAGGGTCGCCCCAACATCGGCCCGCCAGCCAACTTCTCGTGGACCGCTGCGAACCGAGCCAAAAGCGATCGGCACGTCCTCAGCTAAGGGGAGATCGTCGACAACATGCACGACCGCACCGTCGGCATCCCAGACCTCGATTCGCAGGGGAAACCGGTAAACCGGCACGGTGAATGAAAATGGGCGATGCACTGTCTCTACCAGGAGATAGTTCCCGTTTGGGGATGGGCTGGCCGATCTGACAACCGCAGGATTGCCCAGCGGCTTGCTCTCCCCGTCCAACGTCACGCGCACCAATTGAGTAGTCAGCAGGTGCTCAAAGAGAAGCTCGTCATCGACCGTTTTGAGCAAATCCTGATAGGTTCTGGCCGGTGCCTTGCCGCCTAAGTTTTCCTGTACGTTTGGTCCCGATGGCACCGTCGGCCGAGTGGGCATCTCTCCCCGGCCCGAAGGAACAGTATTGAGTATTAGCGCTTTGCTGTCCGAGAGCCAGCGATAGGCGCTGCCGTAAGCGTCGTTGAGAGCCAGCGGCGAGAGCTGACGAGCCTCGCCCGTGTTCACATCCGTAAGCCACAGCTCTATGCGGTCCGGGAAGGACATAGTGAAGGCAATGTGCCGGCTGTCCGGTGACCACCGAATTGAGCCAATGAGCGGATTGTCGCCCAGACCGGTGATGGCCAATTCCTCGCCGGTTGGGATGTGTTTCAGCCTGAGGTCGTTGTAGTATCTGACTCGACTCGGGCCCAAATTGCGAGGATTGATTCGTAGTCCACCGAGTCTCTCTTCGGGAGCGGAAACTTCTGCTATCGATGGCAGACCGGGCTGGAATTCAAGCATGATCCATTCGCGATCCGGGCTGAGTGACGTCCGTGGCGAGGAGGGGGCATCAATCAAATCAGCCAACGCCGCCGGTGGCATTTGGTAGGTTGTCACGCCTGGCTCTTCAGCTCCGACACTGCTTGCGATTGCAATCACCATGGCCGCGAGAAGCAGCCATTTCCTTAGGTTATTTTGGGATGCCGGTCTCATCGGTTGGTTCTCCTACCTGGAGTTCAGAAGATAGCGGCCACTATGATGGCCAGCGACAATAGCATAGACCAAACAATACGCCAATCTGAGACTGGTGACAAGCGGTTTGCCGGGCTTTCGGCTCTCGATTTCGCTTTGCGAAACAGCACGCGCTCGCTATATTGGGGCTATCACCGTTTCTTCGTGTTTCCCACTTGAAGGAGTACGCCAAATGACTACCCGCCATATGTTTCCATCGTTCCTAGGACTAGTGCTGTTAGTCGGCCTGGTGCTTGTCGCCAGTGAATCTTCAGCCGCCGCGCACGCCGCCGATCCGATCTGGATCGAGGACTCCGATTGGCCCGTGCAACACATCGAACTCGCTGATCTCAACGGCGATAGTATCCCGGATGTCATCGCCGGCGAGTACAGCAATGACTACTACGGTTATGAACATCAAGTGTACGCCTATGACGGAGCAACCGGTGACACCCTGTGGAGATACGGACTTGATGACGGCGTACGGTCCATGACTATCGCCGATCTTAACAATGATGGCGTCATGGATGTCATCGCCGGTGCCTCCAACCATTCCGGTACAACACCCGACGGCCGCGTCCACGCCATTGATGGCGCTACCGGCATCCGCCTCTGGGCCTATTATACTGGCAGTACTTGCGAGACTGTGTGCGTGGGCTATTTCAATGGCGATCCTTATCTTGATGTAGCCGCGGGCTGCTTCGACGAATATGTATACGCCATCGACGGCAGTACCGGAACTCAGATTTGGCGCAAGCAGATCGATGCTCTCTGGGTGAATGCAGTCGATGCGGCCGATGTCGATGGCGACGGATTCGATGATGTGGCCTTCGCTCATGAGTATTTGACCAACTACGATAACCGTATGGGCGTTCTCGACGGCGAGAATGGATCCTTCATCTGGGACTCCACGGTTGCCTTTGTCGTGCTGGATGCTATGATCGAGGATATCGATGACGACGGTGTTCTTGAGGCCATATTCACCGCAATCGATGGCTCCGATCAGGGCTGGCTTCAGGTGAGGCGGGCCATCGACGGCGTCCTTGAGTGGCAGGCAAGTCTCGGAGCGATCGATCATACCAACGGCAAGATCGGCCTTCATACTTATGATCTTGACAGCGACACCGATCTCGATCTTGTGATCAGCAATTACCTCGGTTGGAGAAAGGTTATCGCCTTCAATGGCGACAGTGATCTGCTCATGTTCGAATCAGATTCTCTCGATAGCTACCCCAGCGATCTGGCTTTCGGCGATATCATCGGCGACGGTACGCTCGCTATTGCCTGTGCCGCTTGGGATCGGGCCATGGTTGTGTCTTACGCCACCGGCGAGCACCTCTGGAGCTATGCTGTGGATGGCCGCATCTACGCCGTCGATGTCTTCGACTTTGATGGTGACGATATCGACGATGTGGCCGCCGGAGGTTCGGCCGAAGCGACCGGGACGCCTCCCAATCCCGGCAAAGGTGTCTGGACATTGCGCACGACCCAGTCCCCGTTGTGGTGGGAGTTCCAATTCGGTGAATATGGCAACGCCGTGGCGATTGCAGATATCACGGGCGACGAATACATGGATGTCCTGGCCGTAGCGTCACTGGATGACTGGGTTTGGGCGCTTGACGGTAAAACCGGCGTCGAACTATGGCATTGGACCGGCACAGAGAATCTCTATGCGGTGACATCAGGTGACTTCGATGGCGATGGACAGATTGACGTCGCCGTGGCTGGAAACGACGACAAGATCACGGCTATCGACGGCGCTACCGGCACTTTCATGTGGGAATGTACCGACCCTGGTGACCAAGTATATCGCAAATGCCTGGCCTCGGCCGACCTGAACTTAGATAACAGTTTTGACGTAATCGCCGGGTCAGACGACGGCAATATCTACGCAATCGACGGCAACTCCGGCACTAAGGCGGATTTGCTGTGGACGGCCGTCTACAGCGGTGGCGGCTGTGAAGAGGTTGAGCTGGCTGAAATGAACGGCGTCCCTCCCCTTGATGTCGTCGCCATCACTGGCGGGCGGATGGTTGTTCTTAACGGTAGCAACGGTGTGGAATTATGGTCCTATGCAGTCGGCACGGCGTCCGCCAGGAGCTGCGAGGTGCTCGATGCCAACGACGACGGAGTTCCCGATGTAGCCATCGGTGTGAGTGGAGCCAGCGGCAGTCTGATCGTGGTCGATGGCACGAGCCATGCGGTTATGTGGATCGTCACACCGTTTAGCGCTATCTACGAATACGGCCTTTCACACGCTCGGTGCAATCCCGACAAAGCAGATGACCTGATCGCCGCCGCAGACAACGCCGTCTACGCCTTTGACGGGTTTTCCGGGGCAGAGATTTGGAACTACCCGGCGGGAGACGATATCAATGTCGTATTGGGTGCTGATATCAATGGTGATACGCAAGACGACGTGCTGTTTGGGGCCGATGATCGCATCGTCCGATTTGTGGATGGTGCCACCGGCGATCTCTTCTTCGAGTTCAGTACCGTGGGCGATGTCATGGACCTGGCCGTGGGTGATGTATCCGGGGATGGTGCCTTGAACGCAACCTGCGTGACCTTTGGCTCCGACGGCGTGGCGTATGTCTTCAATTCGCTCTACGACGCCTCCTGCTGTATCGGTATCACGGGCAATATCAACGACGACGTGCTTCAGGAGATCGACATCGCCGACCTGATATACCTTGTGAACTACATGTTCCAGGCTGGTCCGCAGCCGCCCTGCATGCTTGAGGCGGACATTGACGGCAACCATACCACGGACCCGGACATCGCGGACTTGATCGCCCTGGTGAATTTCATGTTCCAGGAGGGCCCATCGCCGGCGCTGTGCGAATAGCTCCGCAAGAGCGTCCGGCCCAGATCTGTGTAACTCCCAGCCGACCAGCGGTTCCACGCTTGACAACCGAGCCGCCAGTGGGTTATTTGGGAGCAGGTTCTGCATGCGCGTCAAACTAGTCAATCAGGGGTAACAATTATGTCTTATCTAAGAGTGAGCTGTGTCTTCTTCTTCCTGATACTCATCGCCGCGAACACTCCAGCTGCCTGCAAGAAGTCGAACCGGATCGGCGAGACAATGCTCTTGTCGGAGCCGCTCAACGCCGCCAGTGTTGTGGCCGGTCGCGGTGACACCTGCACATTCTACAGACATTGGCCCGAAGACACAGTCATGGGCTTCTACTCCGGTTACATCCAGGGTGAGCAGACCATGATGTATGTCGATCCGGCGGTCTGTGGGGCTCCCACCTACCCGTTTGAGATTGTGGAATTCTCGTTCTTGCTCTTTGACCCGCCGGACGGCTACGACCCGCGCCCACGCAAGTGGCCACTGCTGCTCGATGTGGTCGTCTACGACATGTCTCTGCCGGGTGACAGCTGCGGAGGACCGGGAGCAGAGCTGTGCCGTATCCCGCTTGAGTGTGATTCAGCGACGTACAACTTCCCCAATATCTCCACCGTGACCTTTCCTGCGCCCTGCTGCGTCGATCGACCGTTTTACATTGGGGTCGAATACACCGACCCGGATACGACCATGGTCTACCCCTCGATCGTTTTCGACACGGACTCGGAGCCCGCTCTTTGCGAGATGTTTGAGTTCTACTGCGGTGCGTGGTATGGCTGGTACGCTTATTGGGCGACCGGCAACGTTCCGGGCTATCCGATGTTCTGGGTCCACGGCGAGACGCAATCCTCGAATTGCTGCCTGGATTTCGATGGCGACATCGTATGCGACAACGTAGATAACTGCCCCGATCTTTACAACCCCGATCAAACCGACATCGATGCTGACGGAGTCGGAGACCTTTGCGACAATTGTCCGAGCGCCTACAATCCAGGCCAGCTCGACACTGACTCCGATGGATATCCCGATAGTTGTGACAACTGCCCTGGCGACTACAATGTCAGTCAAACTGACGCCGACAGCGATCAGATCGGTGATGTTTGTGATGCCTGCCCGGACGACCCAGCTAATGACGCCGACAACGATGGCTTATGCGCGGGAGTTGACAATTGTCCGACGATTTACAATCCGGGACAGGAAGACTCAGACACCAACGGCATTGGCGATGTTTGCGAGTTGGAGTCGGGATGTGTCGGTTTCCGTGGCAACGTCAACGGCTTCATCGGCGACGAGATCGATATCTCCGACCTGATCTACCTGGTCAATTACATGTTCCAGGATGGTCCCCCGCCACCGATATTCGAGGAGGCCGATATCGACGCCACGGGTGAGATCAACATTGCTGATCTAATTCATCTCGTTATGTACATGTTCCAGGATGGCCCAGAGCCGGCACCGTGTCCGTAACACGGCGCCGCCCTCGTTCGACCTAGACGTCTACATTCCGACCAATGCCGGCTTCCAGCGCCTTGTCGTAAACAAGTTTGGCCGTGGCCACATCTTGAATTGCCAGTCCATTCGATTTGAATAGAGTGATTTCGCTGGCGTTGCCTCGCCCCTCCTTCTTGCCGGTGACGATATCCCCCAGATCGGCCTTGATGTGAGAAGCCGCGACTTCACCTGTTGCGATAGGGATCATGATGTCCCCAGCCTCCGCGAGGCAAGCGTCGGTGGAATCGGCGATGAACACAGACCGTTTGACTATGTTCGCATCCAACTCGCGGGCATTCGGCGTGTGACTACCGATACCGTTGATGTGGGTTCCTTCTCTCACTTTGGAGCCATCGAAGATAGGTGTCGGTGAGGACGTGGCGGTACAGATTATGTCTGCCTGGAGCGCTTCATCGGTTGAAGATGCAACCTCAACCTGAAAACCCAATCTCGCCTGCATTTGGGACGCGAATTTCTTGGCCGCTTCTTCAGAGACATCGTACACCATGGCCCTGCTCAACTTGCGAACGCAAGCAATCGCCTCCAATTGCATCTCGGCCTGGACACCACCACCAAAAATCGAGACGACTTGACCTTTATCCGGTCGAGCCAGGTACTTGGTGGCAACGCCGCTGGCCGCACCGGTTCGGACGGCCGTCAAATAGCCACCGTCCATGATGCAGACCACATCGCCCGAGGCAGGATCCTGGACCAGGACTTTGCCGATTACAACCGGAAGCCCGTGGCGAAGCGGGTTGTTCTTGTATACTGTGACGACTTTGCAGGCTAGCGCCCCCTGATCTTTCAGGTAGGCCGGCATATAGAGTGACAAGCCATCCGGCGGCGCGATTGGAATTCTAAGCGGCAATACAGCCGTACCATTGCTGAGTTCTGCAAAGGCCTTTTCGACGACATCTATGCAATCCGACATTGTGAGAACTTTGGCAACATCAGAACGATTGAGCATCAACGGCATAAGAACCTCCTGGATTGGTTTACAGTTAGTATATTGCTGCCGGACTCGGCCATCAAGGATTTTTGGCGACCTGTCGATGGAATTGTGCTCAGCGATTTGAGCCTTGATATATTGGATAGTGAGACCAACCCGGCCCACAAACTGAATGTTGACTTGCCCGGGTCAGAACTCTAATTTGAGAACCGTGATCAAGAAGTTCCTGTTTTCACTGATTGCCATTGCGATTGGCCCTGGCCTCGCCGAGATGGCTGCCCGTATCGTCGAACCAGACTACAACGGTGATCAAGATGTTGGCGATCGGGCCGGATGGCAGACCACATTCTTCGGGTCCTTGTTTGACTGGCACGAGCCGGATCCTGATCTGCTGTGGCGTTTTCGTGCCAACCTGAACACCGGATCAGTTACGACCAACGATGACCATTTGATCGGAGAGCCGGTCAGCCGCGCTAAACCGGCCAACACCTTTCGTATCCTCCTGCTGGGTGACTCCTCCCCGGTCGGCCTGGGTCTGAGCTCGTATCGCCAGAGCTTCGGAGAGCTGCTGGAGGGGCTATTAAGCGATGATTTCAAGCGTCCCGTGGAGGTCATCAACGCCGCTGTGGCCGGCTACTCCAGTGAGCAAATTCGCCGTTATCTTGACCTTCGGGGATGGGCCTACGACCCGGATTTGGTGCTGCTCTATTGCGGCAACAACGACGCTTCGGTTTCTGGCTATCTCTCCGACAGGGAGTTGATGGAGCGTCAGCACTTCAAGACCCTGCGTCGTGTGGCGGCCATGTCCGCGCTCTATCGTTTGATGCGATCGCTGGCCCCTTCGGTCGGTCAACCGGCCGCCGACAATCAAGCTCTGGTCGTCCGCGTGACGCCTGAAGAATATGGTCAGAATCTGAAGGAGATCGCAACCCAATGTGTGACCCGAAGCTGCCCGCTGGTGATCGTGCGACCGGCCGTACCTCTCCTGTGGCCTGCTGGACTCCAGTTCAAAGTATTTCAGACCGTCACTGGCGCGGATGGGTCTTTGATCCTCCCTGAGCCAATGCGGCAGGCTCTGGGCAAGCGTATGAAATACTGTTTCGACTGGGATGAAATCGCGGAACGGTATGGTGAAGGGGATCCGTTTACGAGAGCCGTCTACCGATCCGCCTTTGCGGATTCGCTGGAGCCTCTTGAGGCCATGCGTCATTATGCCGCCCAAGTAACGGCTGATCCCGACGATGCCGTGGCTGCCAACAATCTCGGGGTGAGCTATTTTGACAACGGAGACTACGGCCTGGCCCAACAATGGATCGCCAACGGCCGCCAAGGATTCATCCGTCAGACACTGACCGGACACGATCTGACAACTGCAACCACTCGCTCGGTCTTCATGTATAATCAAGCTATCGCCCGGCTATCTGCGGCTATATCTGCGACCGATTCCGCGGGTAGTTTGAGCTTGCTCGACTCTGCGCTCCAGCTCGACTATTTTTCGCTCAGGATGAAGCGCTCCTATGCCGAACGAATTCGGGCTGTTGCCGATTCCCTGGGACCAGGAGTATTTGTTCTTGATGCCACCGCCGCGCTGGCCGCCGGCGACCACCGTCGTCTCGCTATTGAACGGATGTTCATCGATCATTGCCATCCGACCGCCCGCGGTCACTACCGTCTGGCCCAGGCTCTTCGGAGCCTGATTACGGAACAGATCGTGGAGCCCAAATAGAAACGACCGCTCCCGGCTGGGGGCGGTCGTCTAAGACTCACTGCGCGACCATCCGGTCACTATCAGATATCGTAATACAGCTGAAACTCGTACGGTGTGGGGCGAATTCGAATAGCCGAAACGTCCTGCCGCTTGAGATTCACCCAGCTCTCCAGAAGATCCTCGGTGAACACCCCCCCCTCCAGAAGGTAGTCATGGTCCTCCTCCAAAGCATTCAGAGCTTTCGTAAGCGACGTTGGCAACTGGTGGATTTCGGCCAGTTCTTCGGGCGGCAGACGGTCAAGATTCTTGTCATGGGGCAAGCCAGGGTCGATCTTGTTCCTGATGCCGTCGATCCCGGCCATCAGCATGGCCGTGTAGCCGAGATACGGGTTCATGGTGCCGTCACCGGGGCGGAACTCAAACCGCATCGTCTTCGGCTCCCGTTGGTAGCCGGGGATGCGAATACAGGCAGTACGGTTGCCCACCGAATATGTCCCAGCAACTGGCGCCTCGAACCCGGGCACTAGCCGCTTGAACGAGTTGGTGGAGGGATTGGAAAAGGCCAGGATCGAATCGACGTGCTTCAGAATCCCGCCAATATAATACAAACCGAGCTTGGACATGTGACCAGGACCTTTTCGGTCAAAGAACACCGAGCCCTTGCTGTCGGCCAGGTACTGATGAACATGCAGACCGGAACCGGGCTCATTGAAGAGCGGTTTGGGCATGAACGTAGCTGAGCGCTGGCGTTGGAATGACTGATTGCGCACAAAATACTTGATGATCATGGACTGGTCCGCCATTTGCATCAGCGGCGCGTACATCGTCTCGATCTCATGTTGGCCACCACCGCCAACTTCGTGATGGTGGTACTTGATATCGACACCGACATCCATCAGCATGGCGCAGATGTCGTTTCTGAGATTGATGGTTCTATCCATCGGCGGGGTCACATGGTAGCCCTTCTTGTAAGGAATCTTGTATCCAAGGTTCTCGTCATCTTCCTCGGCGTTCCACTCCGCCTCAACTGAATCAAGGTAATAGAAGGCGTGATCCGGTCCCTGCCAGAAATTCACTTTGTCGAATACATAGAATTCGAACTCAGGTCCGATCAGGCACTTCAGACCAGGCTTCACCTTGCTCAAGTAAGCCTGGGCATCGCGGGCCACTCGGCGCGGATTGCGGGAGTAGTGCGTGATCTTCCCCGTGACATCCATGATGTCACAGATCATTGAGAGGGTCGGCCGATCATAGAACGGATCCATAAAGGCCGTCGCTGGATCGGGGACCTGGATCATGTCGCCGCGCTCGATAGCTGCAAAACCAGGCATTGAGGATCCATCAACGCCGACTCCATACTTGAACAGCGACGGTTTCAGAGCTGATACTGGAAGAGTAATATGGTGCCAGAGGCCGGGCAAATCGCTGAGCTTCAGATCGATGAACTCCACCTTCTGCTTGGCCACTATCTTATTCAATTGCGTCAACGTCATTCACGTCTCCTTAGCGAGTCGGGTCCTGTTCTTGCCGGTCCAAAGGTAACAATTTTCGTGGATTTGGCAAGCAAACCGTGAGGCCTATCGCGGCCACACCGGCCCATTTTTGCCAGATTCGGGAACTGGCCAACTCTTCCCGCTGTTTCCACCATAGTCAACACGAATGAAAACTGTCAAGAGAAAGGCAAAGAAATGCTCAAACGAGGCGTTTTGCTGGCTCTGTCGCTGTTTTTGGCGACAACAATGGTCCAGGCTGAAACCTGGAATGTAGACAAGTCTCACAGCTCAATTGGCTTCTCAGTGCGTCACCTGGTCGTGAGCAAGACCACCGGCGGCTTCGGTGAGTTTGAAGGAGCGGTCGAATTCGATGGCAAGGATCTGGCGGCCGGTACGGTGAACATCACCGTGCAGATGGCCTCGGTCGATTCCGATGATGCCGATCGCGACACGCATTTGCGTTCGGCTGAGTTCCTCGACACAGAGAAATTCCCGACGATGAGCTTCACCTCCAAGAAAGTCATACCACAAGATGACGGCTCTTTTCATCTGGTCGGTGATCTGATGATTAAGGGAGTCACCAAGGAAGTCACTTTTGCGGCCGAATTCAATGGCGTTGCCGGTGATCCCTGGGGCAATACTCGAGCGGGATTTTCGGCCAATACGAAGATTGACCGTCAGGACTTCGGTGTCAGCTGGAGCAAGGCCCTCGATGGTGGCGGCCTAGTGGTCGGAGATGAAATTAGCATCCAGATCGAACTGGAAACAATCAAGGCCAAGTGACTGGATCGACCGTCGCGATGGAATTGAGATTTGTCCCCGGCGGCACCAGGGTCAGCCGGGACAAGTCGCTAAATGATGAAGCTGTTCCTGGGGTACCTGAAGAACATCTTGACGCGGCGTCGGCTCGTTGAGTAGTCCCGCGTCAGAGTGATCTTCAACCCCAGTAGAACCAGGTGCGAGACCCTGGTAACGGGCTCATAGCCAAGCCGCATGTGAGAGCGGTAAGAAGCACCATTGACACGTTCGATAAGGCAGTAGACACTTGTAACGCCTTGCTCGCCAAGGGCACCTATAGTCTGATTCAAAGCTGTCTGAAAAACACCCCTCATCCGACAGGACGGCACGGTGTAACTGCCGTAGGTGTAAGCCGAATCGGAGTCAATCTCAACCCAGAGCCCCAGCCCCTTGACAAAAGTGTTCCCTCGGTACATCCACTGCACGTTGATGATTCGATCATCACAGCCGGTGTCACGTGTTACCAGACACTCCCCACATTCCTGCATCCGCCGCGTCAAGTCCTCCTCGGAGTGACCCGTTATCTCAGATATCTCAGGGAGATCGGATTGGTTCGCAAAAGAATGTGTGTGACGGGGGTTCATTCGGTGGGGCAACGGATGGACCCGTGTCCGGATCAACGTACCCTGATTGAATCGGAACATCCACCTCGGAAACCGCCAGGCAATCCGGTAGAGAGCCAGTCCCCAGTGACCCAGTTGGAGGCGACGGACAAATCCAGCCCAGCCACTCTCGGCAACACTCCCTACCGTGGCCCACGATGCCTGTTGGCATGGCTCTTCGCTGGCCGAAATGGCCTTGCGGTCTGGAATAGTGTCCATCATCGTCGTTCCTCCGAATACCTGATCCGCCATCGGCCGGGGGGCTGCTCACCCTGGTCACCGCCCGCCGTGGCGGGACTGGTGTCGGCCTATTCTACTTATCGGTCATCCAGAGCCAGTTTTTGAGGTCAACCGTATCAAACGCTGGTGACAGGACATTGGCGAGTTCCAATTAGTGCCCCACGCCTAATTAGCTACTTCAGCACTACCACGTAGCATGCTGGTAGCATGGCAGTTAGCCGCCTGCCTGGCCGAAACGAAGGGGCTGTCCCCTTGCGAAGTCGGACCTGCTGATTGCAGGTTGAGACCATCGCCAAGAATCAGCGGAAAATCTAAATCTTGGATTTTCGTGAATTAAGTTGTTGACAAGGAGCGATCACGGCGTACATTTGCAGTGTTATTTGTTTGTGCTGGTGTAGTTTTGTCAAAGATCGTTCATCAAGTCGATTCCCCGAAAAAACTCAATCCGGCTATTGAGCGCAATTTTGCGCAGAAACGAGTTTGTC
>CAZHDS010000014.1:28787-32106 GCA_964531495.1 uncultured Ignavibacteriales bacterium | reverse complement strand
CAGCGTCAGCGAAAAAGAGCTTGGCGCTTTCAGCTTCGATAGTGACCTGCCGCAAAGGGTGGGTCTCCAGACGGTCCAGGGACTTCTGGATATTCGATGTAATCGAGGCGGCCAGCGCCCCGACTGTATCATCATCGTGTCCAGTATTCAGATCGGCCGCGATGACGATGCCGTCAGTGCCAACCAGCATCGAGCCGGTTATGCCGGTCGTCTTGTTCAGGTCGCTCAGCACATCATACATGACTTATCTCCAGATTCTCGAAAACGCTCTCGTCGTATTGCTGGGACAAGTACTGGCGTACTGTCTCCAGAGCCTGGTTTATTCTAATGCTCAGGGTTTCACTCCCCTGTCGATCGGCCACAACTATCATCGCAAAGCGCTCGTCATACGAGACATCAACGCGCTGGGTTGGAAAGTCCAGTTTGATACCGCTCGGATCACCCCAGCCGAACCGTGCGAGCGCAGCCGTATGATTAGTCCGCGTGAAATGAGCGAGAGGCGCCCACTCTTCGGGATCAATCCCACCCCGCTGGAAATAGCTGAGGATCAAGCCTTCATTATCTACGACAGCCACTAGTGCCACCGAAGCATCCTCGCCGATATAGCGGGTGGCTCGGTCAAAGCCATTGACTTCCTGTCGAGTCTGGCTCGGGGTTCCCTTCTTGCGCGAAGCACTCCGCGTTTTCGATGAAGCGGGCGCAAAGGGCACGTTCTGAATTGGTGCTACCGGCACCGCCTGGTCAGCCTTGAGCGGGGCCGGAGCTGGTCCGGCCGAAGCCGCTTCAACGGAGGAACCAAGTTCGGCGGGCTTAGGAGCTGGCACCGGAGTCTTTGCCTGAAGGGATAGTGATTGCAGCAAGAGGGGGCGTAGCACGAAGGGCGTGGCCGCTATCTGCAGCAAGATCACTGGCAGGTAGCTTGACACACCCAGAGTGACCGAGACGCGCAGATTCATGGAGTACATAGCCGCAATGACCAAGCCAAAAAGGCCTCCCAAAGCGAGTCGATATACGAGGCACAATCCTGACGCCTGGACCAGATTTATCAGCGAGGTCCGGCGATTGAGGAAGAACAGGACCAGACCGTAAAAGACTAATTCGATGAATGCATTAATCAAGGAGGCTCGGACCAGACTGCTGCCGAACTGATTGGGAAAGATGACCATCGGGACGATCACCAGCACCATCGAGAAGAGTACAATTTGTCGCATTATGCGCGGTGTTAATTCCATGCTCTATCCTCGTGCTATTGTGATAGCCTGCTTAGAAGGCTTTCCAGTCTCATTCTCAAACCGCCCAGATTGGCGGCATCTCCAACCACAAAAACGAACATTCCGTTTGCTCGGCGCACCAAATAGAAAGTGCGTCGATCGCTCTCGATCAGGACAGTAGTGACCTCGCCCCAGCAATCGACCGCCAGCTCACGATCCAGAAGGCGGGAAACTTCCGTCATCGCGGCCGCGTAGTCTTCGGCGGCACCATCTATGGACCACCGGGATGATACCAGAAGCCCCTCGCGATTGACAAACAAAACACCATCCAACCCCGGAATACCAATCGACTGATCAAGAACGCTATCCTCGGTCAGTTCTTCCACCGGGGGGGTGGTCCCGGTTTCAGGATTGGCCTCCTTCGGTGCGTTCACGAGTGTCGGCTCATCCCGAAGGATCTGGCTGGAGCGATTCTGCTCCTCGGCCTGCTGCCGGGGCAGTTGCCGAGCGATATCCAGCAGCTTGGTGATTTGTTCGTTTCCAGGATCGGCCTCCAACAGTCGCCGAAGGAGCCTAATGGCTGGCTCGAACTCACCCTTGTAGATGTGGATCTCGGCCAGAAGGAGCTCGGTCGATCTGGTCCAGCCATCGATTTCGGCCGCCTTGCGCGCTTCGCTCTCCGCCCAGTCATACATGCGCCGATCGAGGTTGATCTTGGCCATTACGGCATGGGCTGGCCCGTACTCGGAGTGGATCTTCAATCCGCTCTGGCATGTGCGAAAGGCCTTGTCCAGTTCTCCTTGTCGTCTATAGGCTTCCGCCAGCGCAGCGAAGATCTGGGAGCTAGGATCGGAGGCCAGAATTTTCTGGCATTTGTCGATCCGCTCCTGCGTATCTATGGCGTTCGTCACCTAATACTCGCTATTACTTTTGGTTTCAACCAGTTAACGACATGAGCGTTTTTTTCTAATCTGTAAGTATATCGCAATCAAACACCTATGTCAACTCAAAAGGCGGCTCAACCAAGAGTCCGACGGGCCAGAAAGATCCCGTAGGCAAAGCAGGCCACCATCAAAGCCCACAGAGCCGGCACCACCAGACTTGGCAGAGATACTATTCCCAGTGACTCCACCAGAGTCAATATCTGAGCCAGTCCCAAAAGCACGAATCCGCCCGCAAATGCCTGCCAGCACTGGCTGAGCAAACCTCCTCGGACCGCCTCGCGAACCTTCTGCGCGCCGAACATGCCAATCACGGCCCCGACCAAAACCAGGACATTCAGAGCACCCGGAGCAGTCGCAAGAGCCGTGAAGTCAGCGGCCTGGGCGCTCTCGACAGTTGCCACGACAGTTATCAACGTAATTGAAAGGAGTCTTCGCATCATAGTCATCCTTATGCTATTCCTCGGATCATCTTCACTGTCTTATCCGCCTGGCGGAGGGACTGGAAGAAATTCTCATCAAAGTGATATTTCTTGAGCAATTCGCGGTGCATGGCCAACGGTTCAGTCATGAGCATCTTCGTCCGAGCCACCGCTCGCCGGTACGGCCCTTCACCGACCAACTGATAAACATATTCCAACTGCTCGGTGAGCATGTTCTCAAGGCCTCTCATGAGTTGATAATAGCGCGTGTCGACTGGCAGAGCGCGAACGGTGTAGACGAACTTGTCGTAGGACGGCTGGGCCTCGCTACCAGGCTCAACGCCCGGGAAGTAGCTGGTCAGACCGCGACGATACTGAGCTGCGAAGGCTCCGAAGTGTTGGTTCTCCTCGCCGACGACCTGATCGACATGACAGCGGATCTCATAGAAGGCTTTGCTGAAGAGGTTGAAGATGATCGACATGAGCAGCTCTTCTTCATCTTCCGTAGTCTGTTCCTTCTCTTCACGCGAGCCCGAGACAGCGACCAGGTTTTGTCCAACCAGGCGGTAGACGGCTCGGTAGGTTGGGAACTCCCCCATCGGGGAAAGACGCACCAACTGGTGCAGAGTAGTGTTCCCGTCGATGAAGGTCAACAACCGATACTCGTCGACAGACATCCGAATCTCATCCCGATCTGATCTGGGAGAGTCAACCAAAGTCAGGATCGCGTTGTCATCGGGAAGAA
>CAZHDS010000014.1:23049-28777 GCA_964531495.1 uncultured Ignavibacteriales bacterium | reverse complement strand
TCGTCAATTCGCCGGGTACCTTCCATGACCACATTCATGGTATTGAGATCAATCAGGAGCGGCGGGTGTTCGGGCAGCTTATCATCGTGAAAGATGAAATCACCATCACCCCAGGCAAAGAGATTGAAGACAATTTCCTCAATCTGCAGACGCAAACATTCGTCGATTTCGTTCTGTGAAAAGAGGTTCATATCAACGAGCGTAGCGCCCAGCTGGCGACCCGTTTTACCGTGCAGAGTGAGCGCGCGCTCCAAATCGGCCTTGGTGATCTGGCCCCTGCGAAGCAGCATGTTGCCCAGCTTATCCTCGGTACTATTTATGGACGCCGCGTAGATGATGTTCCCGCCCCGGAAGGCAACTTCCTTCTGCCTGCTCTGGGTTCTGATCTCCAGCGTCCCGGTCTTCTTGCCAGTCGCGAGCAGTTGGAGAATATCGGGCAGCGATACAGTCTTTAGGTTTCCAGACAAGCTCACAATCTAATCCCTTTCGCTGGAGCTAGGCTTTTTACCCCCCGGATCGCCGGGAGCTATCTCTTTAGTTTATCGGGAGGAACCGTCGGTTACTTAATTGGAAACTGTCGCTTCAGTCGAGATGACCGAACTCCCCTACCCTGACGGAATCGGTGGTAATCCGAATATGGAGCGTCCCGTCGTGACGGAGACTCCATATTCGGTCGCCATGAGGGGGGGGTTGGTGGTTTGGGGCGGTGGGTTGTTCAGTTTTTGCACAGACGACAAGGTTCCTGCTCTGCGCCAGCTGGCTGCGGGCAGCGATTGGTGATAGACCAGCGGGATCGCTGATTATCATGACTCGATAGAGGCTGTCGGGAACCGTGAGAGGCGATTGAACGGCAGGTCGAAAGGCATGTTCGATCAGGAGCGGCAGATCGCTCACAATAGGTGTCTTGCCATCTAGTCTGACACTGTCCGCCATGAGGACGCCTTCGTCGCCCAGGCGGACCAATCGCCTGACATCGAAGGGGGAGGCCAATTGCAAACTCTGGTCAAGGCAGGCTTGGTATAAATGGTCCGCCAGGCCGACTGAATCAGCCTCGTGCTTCTGGGCCAGCCGGAGCAAATCGTCCAGGGCGGCGTAGTCAGCTTCAACGATGATTAACCAGCCAAGTCGATCCGCCGCCACCGCTGTCAGGGCTGGGACAAGAAAGCGTTCCTCCAATGGATACCGTTGAGCTCTGGCATCCAGGACGATCAAATCGGCCAATGGTGATCCCGGTTCGGTCCGCAGCGCGGCCATCCCCCCCGGGCTGCGAAAAACGAAGTACTCCCGGACGGTATCGTCGGGCACAGCTTTCATCAGGCTTCCGCCGACAACCAGGAGGATTGTGATCACAGTCGCAATCGCTGTCCATCGACGCAGCCTCGGCCGAGTGATCGCCAGAACAGCCATGACCATCAGAACGTAGAGAAAAACGGTCAAAGCAGGAGATGGTTGGCCGGTCGCCAGGAGTGGCACATGATCACCACCGAATCCCCGCACCGCCATCAGAATCAGCCCCATCAGTTGCTCCAACACAGGCCCCACCCAGGGGCTGAGGATTGGCAGCACCAGATCAACCGTCAGAAGACCGATTGAACCGATGACCGCCAGCGATACCAGCGGCACGATGACCAGATTGGCCAGGGGCGAAATCAGAGGCAGCTGTTGAAAATAGAAAGCCAGCACTGGCGCCGAGGCTATCTGAGCCACAACGGTGACTACCAAGGGGGCTGTCAACCAGAATAGCCAGCGTCGCCGCAATCGTTTGTGAATCCAGCCGTGCATCCGAGAAACCACCAGAATCAATCCCCAGGCAGTCAGGAACGAAAGCTGAAAACCGACGCTGTAAAGCTGCGCCGGGTCAACCAGCAGGATTGTCAAGGCCGCCAGGGCGATGATGTTGTTCAGATTGTGGCGACGCCCCACCAGTCCGGCCAGAATGACCAGAACTGCCATGATTGAGGCCCGCATGACCGATGGCTCGGCGTAGCAAAGCAAATCAAAGACAGCGATAACCATCAGCAGTACCACCGCTCGCCAACGGCGGTCCAAGCGCAATGGTCTCAGCAGCACTATGACGAACAGAACGACCAGAGCCACGTTCGACCCGGACACGGCCAGCAAGTGCAAAGTGCCTGAAGCGCGAAACATCTCGTAGATGTCGGGCGGGATGTGGCGGGTTTCGCCTATGAGAAAGCCCGAAGCCAGGGCAGCGGCCCGCTCCGACAAATGACGCTGAAAACTGGCCACGATGCTGTGGCGAAGACGATCCACCAGCACCCAGGCCGCCCAACGATTCTCATCATTGATCCGGACCGGTATCAGGTTGTCGAGGTAGGCTATGGCGAACACGCCCCTCAGGCTCAGAAACCGTCGATAGTCGAAATCGTCCGGCCAACTCCCTCGGGGAAGATCGTACATCCGCGTCTGGAAAATGACGCGGTCTCCTCTCTGGAGGGCGGTGGTCGCCTCGTGAACATTGAGGAGCAGGCCACCGGTGACGGACGAGGTGCGTTCCCCTTGCCGGAGCGAATCGAGAGCGATCGTGATCCGGGTGCCGGTAGGCGTCAGAAGCGGCCAGTCGTCCACCTCACCGTAGCACTCGTAAGTCTCGCCAGGGATGTAGTGTTTCTCCAGATGACCGGGTCCCAGGTCATAGTGCTTCAGCGCAAAACTACAGGCACTATACGCTGCCAGGCTCAGGGCCAGTCCGAAAATCGCCAGTGATGGTGCTTTGCGCAGACCGAGTAACCCGGCCAGAGCGGCGGCGACAGCCACGGGGAGCAGCCATTCCGCCTCGGGTCGAAACAGGTCGGCCAGCACGATACCAAGCACGACCCAGACCAGCAGAAACATCCCCGGAGATTTGCGAATCATCTAGTCCTCGGATCGTCCTCGCCTGAAGATCAAGCGGGCCAGCATCGACACCTCCTTGACCCGGAACACAACACACAACACCAGATAGAGCAGGCCGGCGGAGGACATCGGTACCATCAGCTTCAGGAGGCGACCGATGATCGGCGAATCCTGGAAGCCGAAATCGAACGGCAGCATCAGAGCGATATAGAACGCCAGGAATGCGGCCAGACCCATGCGAAGAAACTTCAATCCGAGCCGTCCCCAGGCCACCGGGATACCCTTTCCGGGCAGAAAATAGACCACCATCAGAAGGTGTAGGATCCCGGCAATGGAGGTGGCAGCGGCCAATCCCGCGAATCCGAGCATCTTGATCATCGGATAGTACAACAGCAGATTCACGCCGACCGCAATCACAGAGAGCTGCATGGGGCGTTTGGAGTCGCCATGGGCGTAGAAGAACGGTACCACGACCCGGACGGCGCCCCATCCGATCAGGCCGTATGAATAGTGCCTCAGGGCAAGAGCCGTATTGGCGGCATCGGCGGCATCAAAAGCACCCCAATGGTAGATCAAGTCAACGATCTGGCTTCCCATCATGGCCAGGAGGAAAGCGGACGGAATGAGCACAAACAGGTTCAGATTGACCGCCTCGTCGAAAGCTTCTTTCAGACCTTCAGTGTCGTTTCTCGAAACCAGTTCTGAAACACGCGGCAAGGCCACCGTTCCCAGAGCTGAGGCGAAAACGCCCAGCGGAAAATGCATCAGCCGGTATGCGTAATTTAGGTACGAGATAGCACCCTCCAACAGAAAGGAGGCCACGAGGGTGTTCACGAGAATGTTTATCCGTCCGGCTGACAAGCCGATGATCATGGGCGTAAGCAACCTAAGCACCCGCTTGAGACCTTCGTCCAACAGATCCAGACGCGGTTTGAAGCGAAAACCTAATCGCCAGAGCGCCGGCAACTGGACGGCCAGTTGCCCAGCTCCTCCCAGTACTACCCCAATGGCAAGAGTGTATACCGGCTGCTCGAAGTATTCGTGGAGAAGGACAACCGAGACCACCGTTCCTAGGTTAAACATGGCCGGTGACAGGGCTGGGACGCCGAACTTTCCGAAGGAATTCAGCATTCCCATAGCGAGCGCGGCCAACGATACGAGCAGGAGATAGACCATCATGACCCGCGTCAGGCTGACCGTGAGATCGAACTTCTCCGGCGTATCGACAAACCCATGGGCCGAGAGGTATATGACTACCGGCGCGGCGATTATGCCCAGAACCACTATCAACCCGACGACCAGAAGGATAGCAGCCGCCACGACATTGGCCAGATCAAAAGCTCGGGTCTCGTCTTCTCTGACCAGCTTGTCCTTGAAAACTGGGACGAACGATGAGGCCAGCGCTCCCTCGGCGAACATATCCCGGAGAAGGTTCGGAATCCGAAAGGCTGTCACGAAAGCGTCGGTGGCCATGCCGGCTCCGAAGAACCAGGCCATAACTTGCTCTCGAATCAGCCCCATTATCCGGGACAGAGCGGTTGCCCCGGAGACTACTGAGACCGAACCAATGAAAGAACTTTTACTTGTCGAACTTGTTGACAAATCGCAAGTGCCATTATATACTTACAGGCTGTATTTGGAATAACATACTGAAAGGGTAGTTGATTGCCAAACCATAAATCTTGCGTAAAGCGAGTCAAAACCTCAGGACGTAAGCGGCTGTTGAACAGAGCCCGCCGCTCTGAGTTGCGCGGAGCCATGAAAGACCTGCGCGACCAGACCAAGAAGGATGAGGCCGGAACGCAATACCGGCTGGTGGCCGCGATGCTTGACAGAGCCGCTCAGGACAACCTGATCCACCGCAAGAATGCCGATCGCAACAAAGCCCGTCTGGCCAGATTTGTGCAAGGGCTGCAATAGCCCGCTGACTGCCGGACGCTAAGGCTCGGGGCCCCCAGGTCCCTGTGCGAACAAATTTGAAGACCTGCCGATCTATCGATTGGCGGGTTTTTCTGTGTGTTTTGCGGGGAGTAGAGAAGCTGCGCTAGCTGAACATTTGCTGGTTCAAGAGGACGACCTGGCCTTCGTAGATGACAGTCTTACGGCTCTGCTGTCGCAGAACCATCATGTCGTGGAAGAAGGCTTCTTTTTCCGAAGTCGAAATGTCTGAGACCAGGACCGACATTGGGAAATCAATATCAAGAATTCGCTTATTGGTCTTCACGCGGACCAATCCGGGCGGAAATGATCGATCAGAAAGGGCGGCTGTCTTGATGTCTTCCAGGATGAAAGTGGGCAGGTCGATGGTGGCTGTGAGAACGGCCATGCGGGTCAAACTGTCGCTCTCCGAGAAGTGATCGACCAGAGACAAATACCGTCCACTTTGAGCGATGGCTCGAAAGAGGTTCGCCAACGAAGTCGGACAGCCCGTCTTGGAGGAATCACGCAAGTAGGCTTGGATTCTGCGACCAACCGAGAACTTGAACTCGGCCATCTTGAAACCGAGCGGACTGGGGCGCTTCTTCTCATCCTCGCGAAGCATGATCTGGTCCGGATGCTTGGCCGCCAAGCGCACAAGGTCCTCGTGGGAAAAAACGTCGAGGCCAAAACTCTCGGATTGAACCAGCAGGGAGTCGGTATCGCAAACCTGGGTTGGGAAATGGCGAAGACCGGCCTCCTTCAAGGCCCGGAAGTAGCCGCTCTCAGCCAAAAGCAAGTACCCGCCATCCGTCAGCGGCGTCACTGGAAAGGGATGATGAACGGTCTTGATCGATGTCAGATCGATATCGAGGGCTTCGGACGAAGGCTGACGCCACTCGAAAAGCCGAATCTCGTCCGAATCAAGAATGCGGATTTGTGATAGAATCTTTCCATC
>CAZHDS010000014.1:0-23039 GCA_964531495.1 uncultured Ignavibacteriales bacterium | reverse complement strand
TCCATCCATGTGATTAGACGGAGCAAGCCTCATGCCATGGCCGGATCGCCGAGGTTAAGGCCAGTACCATCAACAAGTTGATCTGAGGTAGTGGCGTTCGCCGCAAGTCCCCACGCGACAATCAAGCCCTGCCATGTCACTGAAGAGCACAAATTGTGCAACCAATTATCATTCTGTAGCCCCCAATCATGTTCACCTCGCCCGGGGCCAATGCTCGGGACCCGGGAGCCGCGATAGCTAAAGTGGACAAGGACAATCGCTATTGGCAACGCTCCCGCCCCCTTCAGCGGTCAGGGCAAACTGGAAGCAAGCTTTTCGCCTCATGGCGACGGCCGGAACCGCCGACAATGAAACAAAGTTATGTTTGTATGTGAAGACGAGGACTATTAAGTTATGTTTATGAAGGTTGTGATCTCATTCTTGGTCGTTCTTGGCCTGACGTTGACCGGTATCGCCGCCGAGGAGACCGTCGACCCTGTGGCGGATATGGTGATGGCTTGCACCAAGAACATCAGCAAGCTAGTGAAGTGGCCTGGGGACAAGGATGTCAGCGGTAGTGACAAGTCTCTCTTTGTGGCGGTCGTGGGTACGTCTGACCTCTCCGCCGGGCTCAAGACGCTGAACCGAACCAGTACTGCGGACGGTCACAAGCTGACGGTCCGACCGGTCGAGATCGGCATGCTTCCCGCTAACGCCCACGTTGTAATAATCTGCTTGGATGACACCACTGCCGCCCGCAAAGTGACCAAGAAACTGGCCGGTACCGGCACTCTAACGATTGCCTCCGGAGATTACAAGATTGGCGCAGTCATGCACTTTCAGAGAGATTCGGTCAAGGCTGGAAAGGTCGTCTGTGAAGTCAGTCAGGCCGCAGCTGAGGCGGAAGGAATCGTTCCTCAGAAAGCTCTTGCCCTAATTGCCAAGACCGTCGAGTAGACCAAACCACCTGCGTTGACCTGAGCGCCCCACCCGTCCTGATATCTACTGGAGAAAAACACAATCGGCAGCCTACATCATGTTGGGCTGTCCGCCTTGTTGATGTCAGAGTCTTAGGCCACGCTGAAAGGGCTTGAAGACCACTTTCTGGGCTGCACCAGGCTTGGCGAGGATAGGGACAGCCTGGCCTCTGGGCATCGAGGGATAGTCGATGGCTCGAACCATCGCCTGATTCTTGCGCGGATCGACAAAACCAGCCTGAATCTGAAATGACGTGCAATACTCGCGGAGCTTCTTCATTCGCTTGGTGCCCGGCTTGAGATGCCGGGACTTGCCGGTGAACGCGAATACAAACTCCGGATTGGATGACAGGATTTCGAGCTTCTTTATGCCGACACTGGGCAGCTTGTCTTGGATGAACTTGAGCAGAGCGAACATGGCTCCAAATTCGAGATCGATCATCTTTCCTGAAGCCCGGCAGCGAAAGAGAATCCCCAAATCAGGGATAGCAAACAACAAGACGCCACGAGTGAAACCTAGTTCTTCCAATCGGGCATCAATCGCTTGGTTCTCGAAAGCAGCTATGTAGCAGCGGGTCAGATTGGGGCCATTCGGCGTAGGCGGTTTTTTGTCCATGCCAGCTGTTGGAGCAAAGGGGGTGCCGATCGACAGATTACTGTTCTCAGCGACCCAATCGTGGGACTCTCAAGGACTTTGGTGAGAAAAGATGCCGCCGTCTCGCTCGGCATGCAGCCTGGGATTCACTTAATGGTCAGGGTAGGAAACACCGGCTATTCAATCGACTGCAGCAGGACTTCCTTCATCTCTGGTCGGGCCTCGATGTACTTGCCGGTGGCCGTAGCCACGACTTGGTCTGATCCGACCGTGGCCTCCCCTTCGGTCAGAAACACGCGTCCTTTCTGTCGCACAACTTTGCCTACAAAGTGGAGCTGATCCCCGATTCTGACCGGAGCTCGATACCGCACCGTCATTTCGGCCGTAACGGCGTAGCAATCCACCGCCAGGATAGCCTTGATCATAACCTCGTCGAGCAAAGTGGCAATGATCCCACCGTGGTAGATACCGCGGTACCCCTCGAACCGTTCATCAGCTTTGACCTCACAGATCGCCCGTTCATCATCGTAATAAAAACGAGCTTTCAGACCAGATTGATTGAGATCACCGCAGACAAAGCAGCCAGGATATTTCAGGACTTCCTTCATGGTGCCCCCAACATACCGGACCGGGTCGGAGGAGCAATAAAAAACCCGGCCGCTAAGCCGGGTTGGAATCGTTGCTGGTCGTTGGTCCTGTTCCTATATGGCACAGACGGTGCAATCGTAGGTCCAGACAGTGTTGTTGCTTGTTATGGTAACCGAAGCAACGCCGTCGTCGAGAGTCATCTCGATATCCCAGCTGGTGGTAATCGTAGTGCCGCTATCCTTCTTGTACGTCATCACGATATCGGCTTCGATCGTGCCGCTCAGCGGACAGTTATCGAAATCGTTGAAAGCATCGAAGGAGACACCACTGGCTGCCTGCGGCAGGGAAACGCTGGTCAGCGTGACACTGGTATTGTAAGTACGAACCACGGTTGAGTCATTGGTGACATACTTAGTGCTGTTGGTGTGCTCAGCCGTTCCCTGGGCAGTCGTATTGGTAGCATACAGGCCGCTAAGGGTGAAGTTGCAGCGTCCGTCGGTGGTATCGGTGATGCCGTTGGTCGTTCCCGCGAAGTACCAGTTGTGAACGTAGTTGACGGATTCGGCACCAAGGGGTGATTGCCGGGGATTGCCATTCACTGTGAACTGGATCGAATCCGTCACGGTCGTCACGCCACTCGTAGCCAGGTTGGACCAGTCGTATTCGTGCCAGCCCCCGGTGTAGTCAGTCTCTAGCTGGCTGTTACCGCCGGGACTGACGGTGTAATGCACTGGAATGACAGAGTTAGCCAAACCCTGGCAAGCACTCAGGGCGTGCTGGAAGTAAGTGACTACGGAGTCGGCCAAGACCTCAACCTGCTCCTGAACTTCCAGGAACTGCGGATCATCGTTCGAACCCGTAACCGGCGGCGTAGTCGTGGAACTTGTGCTGTCTGATCCGCAACCAACGAAAGCAGCGGTCAGTAGGGCTGCGGCCGCCAGGGCCAGGGCAAGGTAGTTTTTGCGAGAACGCATGAAGCGTCTCCTTTCTACATAACGCGTCTACCCTGCCCGCCGCAGGCCGCCCAATCCGCTAGTGCTGCATCAGGAAGACCATTATAGCCTTCTGGATGTGCAAGCGATTCTCTGCTTCGTCAAAGACCACCGACTGAGGACCATCCATCACTTCGTCAGTGATTTCCTTTCCTCGTTCAGCCGGCAAGCAGTGCATCACGATAGCCTTCGGATCGGCCCCTTTGAGCAGGGACGCGTTAACTTGATATTTCCTTAGCTTCTCTGTCTTTTCCTCGGCCAGATGCTTCTCCCCCATCGAGGCCCAAACATCCGTATAGACTACATCGGCATCAGCAACGGCTTCTTTAGGATCAGCAGTGATGATGATACTGCTCTGACTGTTGGCCTGGGCCTTCTTGATGATGTCGTCGTCAGGCCGGCAATCGTCGGCAGTACCAATCCGCAGGTCAAGCGGGATCATCGCGGCCAGATTGAGCCAGCTATTGGCTATATTATTGCCATCGCCGACATAGGCCACCCGGAAGCGGTCCTTCTTCTGGAGATGCTCCATGGCTGTGAAGTAGTCGCCCAGAATCTGGCAGGGATGAACCAGGTCTGTCAGGCCGTTAACAACTGGCACCGTGGCATGCCGGGCAAGTTCCTCGACATCGGAGTGCTTGAAGGTCCGAATCATTATCGTGGCCACGTAGCGCGAAAGTACTTGAGCCGCATCAGCAACTGATTCACGCTCGCCCAGCTTGATTTCCGGTCCGGTGATATAGACGGGGTCGCCGCCCAACTCGCTGATTCCGACTTCAAAGGATACTCGGGTACGAAGCGAAGGCTTGGTGAAGATACACGCGACTGATTTGCCCTCGAATGGTTTCGGAGCGGTTTCGTTCTTCTTCATGGCGGCACATAGATCGAAGATCTGCTTGATCTCAGCGGCCGTGAAGTCCGTGATTTGACACATTGAGCGGCTCATGATGTCTCCTTTCTGAGAGGTATCGAAAAGCTGAAGTGATTCCCAAAATTCGGTCCAATTATGATATTTTGAGCGGCAATGTCAAGCGGCTTAGTCCCACCGGCCGGTCTTCTTGTTCGATCCCTGAACACTCTGGCTCTTGCCTTCGGGAAAAACCTTGCTATCAGCAACTCATCGTGGGATCTTGCGTAAAGTATGACAGAGGAGAAAGCTCTTAACATAACATGAAGGTATCGAAACTCATATTTGGCTTGGTCCTGATCTTCCTCGGGGTGTTCCTCTGGGGCAGAGCGGCTGGCTGGTTTTATCTATCGGTGGGTGATGTCCTTCGATTCATATTCCCGGTTGGCCTGATTGCGCTGGGAATTTGGATGATTGTCCGTCGCAAGCACCAGGAGAATCGGGTTGAGGCGGAGATACATATTCATTCCACCCCTCCGCCACCGCCTAACTATGGCCGGTCTTCAGCCGATGCGACATCCTGCAATTTCACAGGCGAGAGTTCAACCGCAGATGCTCCTGATGGCTCAGAGAGATCTTTCAATTACAGCGACGGGACTAATCAGAATCCAGAAGCTGGGCAAAGCGGTGGGCTGAAGTTCAGCAAGGCCCTGGGCGATATGGTCGTCGATTGCAATGGTCTCGACTTGAAGAATATCGAAGTTTCCTATGGTATTGGTGATATAGAGATCAGGCTCAGCGGTGGTCGCCTGACCCACGGCCTGAACCGGATGGTTGTGTCCGGGTTTATTGGTGATATCAGGATTTACGTCCCGCGGGATATGCCGTACCTGGCCCACTGCTCCAATTCGATTGGTGATATCGAGGTCGTTGGTAGAAGAGCATCCGGTTTCGGCAATACAATCGATTCTCAATCAGAGGACTACGACAGCGCCGACGCCAAGCTGTACCTGGCGGTTAACAGCTTTATTGGGGACCTCCGCATCAACACGATATAGCCCTGACCGGGCAGCACGAGGAGTGCCTATGGACCCTCTACCGCTCCATACCAAGCGCCTGACTATCCGCATGGCCACCGTGGATTCATCCGATATCGAGTTGATCTTTGATCTCTGGACTGACCCGAGCGTCATGGCGCCCGTTGGATTTCCGGATGGACTCCCCACCAGCAAGGAGGAAGTCCGCGCGCTGATGACAAGAAAGTCCGAGTCCGAACTCTCGGCCCTGCTGATCGTTGAACTCACGGCCAACGCGACTCCCCTGGGCCAGTGCAAACTCGGCGTGCCGGACGAACATGGCGTCTCGGAAACCGATATCAAGCTACTCCCCAGGTTCTGGAATCAGGGTTTCGGCACCGAGATCAAACGAGCGCTGGTGAACTACCTGTTCACCAACACAGACTGCCAGGCCATCAGGGCAACGCCCAACCGCGACAATATTGCCTCGCAGAGAATGCAGGCGGCCGTTGGCGGACATAAGGTGGGCGAAGGGGTATGCGTTTTCCCGGAGCATATGCGGGCGTACACGGTCGCAGTACCACACTACATCTACATGATCTACCGCGAGGACTGGGAGCGGGCGCAGCTGGCTCGTTAGAGAATATAGCGGCTCAGATCTTCGTCTTCGACAATATCCGCCAGAGCCTTTTCGACCTTCTTGGCCGTGATCAGTATCTTCTTCTTTCCCTTCGGTGGCTCAAAGAGAATGTCCTCTAGCAGCGTCGTCATAATCGTGTGTAAACGTCGGGCGCCAATATTCTCAGACTCGGTATTCACGCGCTCGGCAAACTCGGCGATCTTACGGATGCTCCCTTTGTCGAAGCCAAGTTGAACACCTTCTGTCGCCAACAGCGCTTGGTATTGTTTGACAAGCGCTGCCTTTGGTTCGGTGAGAATCCGCTCGAAATCACCGGCTGTCAGAGAATCCAATTCCACCCGGATAGGAAAGCGCCCCTGCAACTCGGGGACCAAATCGGATGGCTTGGAGGAATGGAAAGCACCAGCGGCGATGAACAGAATATGGTCGGTGTGGACCATGCCGTACTTGGTCATAACGCCGCAGCCTTCGACCACGGGCAGGATGTCTCGCTGAACGCCCTCCCGACTTACATCGGGGCCGGTCTTGCCGTCCTGGCCGACAACCTTGTCGATTTCATCGACGAAGACGATCCCGGACTCCTGCACTCGTTCGAGCGCTTCGACGATGACATCGTCGTGATCGATTAGTTTGTCCAACTCCTGGGCCAACAGATAACGACGGGCCTGCTTGATGTTCATCTTGCGCCGCTTGTTCTTCTGCGGCATCAGACCAGAGAACATCTCCTGGAAGTTGACGCCCAGCTCTTCCATCCCTTGGGGTGAGAAAATCTCGACGGTCGGGAAGTTCTTCTGGGGGGCGTTGAGTTCGACTTCGCGATGGTCCAGCTTGCCCTCCAGGAGCATCTTGCGGAGTTTGTCGCGGGTCTTGTCCGTGTCATTGGTATCTTCTACTACCGCTTCCTTCGCTGCCGCCCGCTTTGGCACTTTGGGCATTAGGAGCAAATCAAGAAGGCGCTCTGTTGTGTGCTCATCGGCTTTTAGAGTGAGTTTTCGGGATTTTTCGGTCTTGACCATGTTGACCGAGATATCAACCAGATCCCGGATCATCGATTCTACATCGCGGCCAACATAACCGACCTCGGTGAACTTGGACGCTTCCACCTTGATGAACGGCGCCCCCGCCATCTCAGACAGTCGCCGCGCGATTTCGGTCTTACCGACCCCGGTGGGTCCAATCATAATGATGTTGTTGGGCATGATCTCGGAGCGCAGCTCCCCTTCGACGTTCTGCCGCCGCCAGCGGTTTCGCAGAGCGATGCCGACCGATTTTTTGGCCTCGTTCTGGCCAATGATATATTTGTCAAGATGTTCGACAATTTGTTTGGGCGTAGGTATGTTCAGCTTCATTTCAATGTTCTGACCGTGATATTGTGATTGGTGAAGACGCAGATGTCGGCGGCTATTTCCATCGCCTGAACGACGATCTTCTCGGCCGACAATTTGGGGTTAGCCTGGATGAGAGCTCGGGCCGCAGCCAGAGCATATGGTCCCCCCGAGCCGATGGCGATAATGCCGTCGTCCGGTTCGACAACGTCGCCCGTTCCGGACAACAGGAAGATCGATTTGCCATCCGTGACAGCCATGACCGCCTCTAGCTTAGAGAGCATTTTGTCGGTACGCCACTCTTTGGCCAGTTCGACGGCGGCTCGGGGCAGGTTGCCGGAGTGCTCGTCGATCTTCTTTTCCAGCAGTTCATAGAGCGCCAGAGCATCGGCGGCGGTACCAGCGAAGCCACTGAGTATGCGATCATCGGACATGGTCCGGATCTTCATGGCTTTCGCCTTCATGATCATATCATCGAAGGTCACCTGACCATCCCCGGCCATGGCTGCCTGCTTTCTGTGAATCAGGCCCAGGATCGTAGTACTACGCGTTTTCATCGGACCTCTACTCCTTGCTTCCCGAGCGGGGATGAGCTTGGTGGTACGCCGACTTCATGGTTTCGGCCGTAACGTGGGTGTATTTTTGGGTCGTCGATAGTGAGGAGTGACCCAGGATTTCCTTAATCAACATCAGATCGGCACCGTTCTCCAAAAGATGGGTAGCGAACGAGTGGCGCAGAGTATGGGGCGTAAACGAAATACCTGCGCCCATACCAAACTTCTTCACAAGGCGATCGATTGACCGCACACTTAGCGGCTGGCCGAAACGATTAAGCAGCAGAGCCTCGGACGCGGTACCCTTTTCGGACAAGAACTCGCGGCGAGCAACGAGGTACTCGTTAAGATCTTCGAGAGTACGATCCCCCAGCGGTACCATGCGAGTCTTGTTGCCTTTTCCCAGGACCGAGATTGATCCGCGCCTCATATCAATGTCGCCCAGTCGAATTTGAGCCAGTTCCTGGCGCCGCATGCCGGTGGCGTACAGTAGGGCCACCATCACGAAATCTCGTCTGTAGAAATACCGCTTCGTATCCTGCCGGGGCGTTTCCTGTTCGAGCATGCGAATGGCCTCTTTCTGAGGCACAAAACTCGGCAGCGCAGACTTGAATTTCATAGCCGGGATCTTGAATAGCTCCGAAGCATCAGCGCCATGGCTGCGTTCAAACTTCTGGAAAGATGACAGGGCCGAGAGAAACCTGGCCAGGGAACGATTGGATACGCCATCATCCGAGCGCTGACGAAGATAGACGCGCAGGAAGAGCGGGTCGTTTTTCCTGGTCCGGGGCTGATCCTGATATTGCCCACCGAGGAACTCCACCCATGGCGTAAGGTCGCGGCGATAGGCCTCGACAGTTCGTTCCGACCGTCCTCGGTGTTCCGACAGATCCTTTAGAAACCGCGTCAACCGCTTTTTCAACATGGCGATAGAATACCCAAATATCAATGGTCGGTCAAACTAATAGAAGCGAGGGCGGGGGATTCAGAGACGGAACGACACAAGCAAGCCCACCGAGGACCCGTCGCTAGAGGCTGTGGGGACCAAATTCAGACGCCGATTTTCGTTTCTCTTGATGACGACATCGGCCACGACATAGCCCAGTAGCATCCCGGCGTAGACATCGGAAGGCCAATGGCTCTCGCTGGTGATACGCTGCACGCAGACCGAAGTGGCCGCGGCGTACGCGGCGACAGTGAACGGTTTGAAACTGAGGTGGTGCGAAAGAATGCGGGCAAGCTGGAACACGTTCAGAGCATGCCCGCTGGGCAACGAAGTGCCTTCGTTGAATCGAAACATGCGCGGGCCTTCGCCGGAGAAGGGCCGACTCCGTCCACCGCCCAGATTGACCAGATTCTTCAGACTCCCCGCGATGATATACGACTCGACGACATCGAGCGAAAGGTTCCTCAGCGGTTGGTAGCCGGTCACGTAGCCAAGGGCCAGGGCGCCGAGATAGAACCGGGTGCTCTTGCCGCCATGGCCAACATCGAAAAGACTCTCCCCCACCGAACTCAGGGTATGGATGGGGCCGTGTCCATTGCTTCGTTGGAAGGCGTCCAGGATCTCTTGGTCATAGACATAGATCACGCCTCCCACGGCCAGAAGACCGCCCACCCAGAGCGCTGTCCGGCTATTGATCCGACTCGGCGACGAGTATACTAGGTACGCGTCTGAGACGAGGCAATTCCCGGCGTAGGCGGCGTCACTAATAAGTCGTCGGGGCAGGCCGGGAGGATGTTCGTCCGTTTGCGTAGATGCGTCAGTAACTTGCGCGTCGAACAACAAACCTAAGCGATGACGGCGATCAATCGTCTGATGCTCGGCATTGCCGAATTCTGCCATGACCTGTGCGCCGACAGGGCTGGCGTGGAGGACACAGACGAATATGGCCATCACCCATCTTGAACTGCGAATCGGACTCAAGGACAAAACTCCTCATGAAGACAATCTGGACATAGCATATACTGAGGCTCCGTGTCTAGCAACGTCAAACAGCGAGCGATCAGAAACCACACGCACACCTGACTGCTACATCAAAAAAAGCCCACCGCACTGGCGGTGGGCTTTCGGATAATATTGTCGCGAGGAACTCAGACAGTGGCGCCTGCGTTTGTCTCATCTTTTTCGGTCTCTATCGATACTTCGTTCTTGCACTCCGGGCAACGTAGATAGTCACCCTTCTTCTTCGAGACTTTCTCCACCATGAAAGCATGGTTGCAGGATGGACACGCCTTGGCGACTGGCTTATCCCACGATGCGAAATCGCATTTGGGATATTTTGAACAGCCATAGAAGAGCTTGCGGCTGCGCGTCTGTTTTTCGACGAGCTGACCGGAGCAGTCGTCTTTGGGACAATCGATGCCAAGCGTGATAGCCTTGGTGGTCTTGCACTCGGGATAGGCACTGCAGGCCAGGAAACGGCCGAAACGACCGGTCTTGACAACCATCGGCGAGCTGCATTTTTCACAAATCTCGTCGGTTTTCGTCTCGGCTTCTTCACCAGGCAGCGGCTTAGTGTTCTTACACTCCGGGTAACCGGAGCAGGCTACAAAGCGACCATTGCGGCCCCATTTGATAACCATCTGAGCACCACACTTGTCGCATACTTCGTCGGTCTTCTCAACCATCGACTCCTTGATGGCCTTTTCCTTGCCCTTAAGAGAATCGATGACTTTGACGAACGGCTGATAGAATTGGCGAAGCAGATTGACCCAGTCCTCGGAGCCAGCTTCCACCCGGTCAAGGTCCTTTTCCATGTTGGCCGTGAAAGACACATTGAATAGGTCCGGGAAATTCTCGACCAGAATCTTGTTCACCGTAGTACCGAGCTCGGTCGGAGACAGCTTGCGCTCCAAAACCTGCACGTATTTTCGATCTTTGATCGTCGAGATAATCGAGGCGTAAGTAGAAGGACGTCCGATACCGTCAGCTTCCAGCTGCTTGACCAACATCGCTTCGGAATACCGAGCCGGGGGCTTGGTGAAGGATTGGTTTGACTTTAGCTCGAGAACCTTCAGCGGATCACCCTCGGTCAGCGGCGGCAGGGTATCCAGTTTATCTTCGCCATTGCCATTCTCGGTCGCCTTCTCTGTTCCCTCTTGATATACTCTGAGGAAACCATCGAAAGTCACGCGCTGGGCGGTTGTTCTGAATGTGAAGCGGTCGGCCGTGATATCCACCGTCTCGACATCGAAGAGGGCCACAGCCATCTGAGAGGCCACGAACCGTTTCCAAATGAGACTGTACAGCTTGTACTGCTGTGGCGTCAGTGCCTTCCGAACCTTTTCCGGAGGGAGTGACATGTAAGTTGGGCGGATAGCCTCGTGCGCATCCTGAGAACCCTTCTTCTTGCCATATTGGATCGGAGTCTTCGGCAAATAGTCAGGGCCGTACTCTTTTCCAATGAAATCGCGCACAGCGCTCAGAGCCTCTCCGGCGATACGGACCGAATCGGTACGCATGTAGGTGATCAGACCAGTTTGGCCTTCCATGCCCAACTCGATTCCCTCGTAGAGCTTCTGGGCCGTGGACATCGTGGCTTTCGGCGAAAGGCCATGAGCCCGGGCAGCATCCTGCTGAAGGGTCGAAGTTATGAAGGGCGGCAGAGGCTTGCGGGTGCGTTGAGATTTTTTGATCTCGCCGACTTCGAAATCAGCCTTGTCGAGCTCCTTGAGGTAGCCATCGGTTTCCTTCTTGGACTTAATGAAGGTCTTCTTGGCCCCTATTTCGGTCGGGCCTACGATGGTCTTATCGCCGATTTTGTGCAGCCGGGCCGAAAAAGTATCTTTGGCTTTGGTCTCCAGGTTCGCACTGATCTGCCAGTATTCTTGCTTCTTGAAGGCCGCGATTTCTGCTTCGCGTTCACATACGAGCCGAAGGGCAACCGACTGCACCCGTCCGGCACTGAGGTTGCGGGCTACGGTCTTCCAAAGGAACGGGGACACGGTGTAGCCGACGAGACGGTCGAGAACTCTTCTGGCCTGCTGTGCATTGACGCGATTCAAATCGATCGGGCGCGGATTATTAAGAGCGGCTACAACGGCCGTCTTGGTTATCTCATTGAAGGCCACGCGCACAAATTCCGCTTTGGAGGATTTCTTAAGCTGATTCGCGACGTGCCAGGCGATGGCTTCACCCTCTCGATCAGGATCCGGGGCCAGATAAACGCGCTCGGCATTCTTCGCAGCCTTTTTCAAGGCGGCAATTACTTTTTCTTTGCCCTTGATGACCGTGTAGTCAGGCTGAAAGTCGTTTTCGACATCAATACTTAGTTTCGATTTTGGCAGATCAATAATGTGACCGACCGTGGCCAGTATCTCGTAGTCCTTACCAATGAAGCGACTCAGAGTCTTGGTCTTTGCTGGAGACTCTACGATAACCAGATTCTTTGCCATTTAACTGCCTGTGCTTGTACGCTGCTTGGGTGTTACAAACTATAACTAGTTCTTACATCGAGTCTGGCGTCTCAAACTTTACCTTTCCATCCAGAACATCTCTCAACGCCAGCATGGTTATCTTGCGGGCTTCCACATCAACCGACGGGTCCTCTCCCAAACGTTCTAACTGCCGCAAGCGCTTGCTGTTGAGGTGTCGCGCGTGCTGTGCGGCCACGATTACGGCCTGGTACTTGTTGAGGCCAAGGTCAGTGATGCCTGCTACGGAGAAAAGAGCCATTCGGTCCTCCAAGACTGTTATTCGGTAACGCCTTAACCAGTGATCATGCGCATTTGTTCCGCATCGACATTTTCGGTGCGACAATGATGCGAGCCAATTATGGACAATACTTCATCAACGGCCTGGTCAAGGTCCTTATTCACAACTGTATACGCAAATTTGTGGTATAATCTCATTTCCCGAACCGCATTTTTGGTTCGGACCTGAAATTGCTCAGCGGTTTCGGTCCCGCGTGTCTTCAGACGCCGTCGGAGCTCGGGCACCGAGGGCGGAAGAACAAAAATCGAGATCGCCTCGGGGAACTCCTTGCGGAGTCGGTGGGCTCCCTGGACATCGACGTCGAGCAGCATCACACCGCCCTTCTTTCGAACCTGCTCCAAGGGGCGACGAGGAGTGCCATATTGATACAGATGAACTCTAAAGTGCTCGGCGAAGTATCCTTGTTCGACTTTGCGATTGAAGTCCTCGTTGCTTACGAAACAGTACTCGCGCCCATCCCGTTCCCCTTTGCGACGCTGCCTGGTTGTGTACGAGATCGAAAACTGCCAGCCGCGGGCTTTTCGCGCGGGCGACAAAAGCCGGCGACAAAGAGATGACTTCCCGCCCCCTGAGGGTGACGATATAATCACCAAGCGACCGGGCTTATCGAGCTTCACTGATTTCTTGGCTGTATTCGATCGCAAATGACTACTCAATGTTCTGGATCTGCTCACGGAGCTTTTCGATTTCTTCCTTGATCGCAATCGCGGTTCGACTGATTTCGATCTCGGTGCACTTGGAAGCAATCGTGTTGGCCTCTCGATTGAGCTCCTGCAAGATGAAATTGAGCTTTTTGCCCACCGGTCCGTCACTGCCCAACGTTTGACGACATTGATCCAGATGGCTGTACAAGCGTGTACACTCTTCGGTGATGTCCGCTCGATCGGCCACTATCGCAATCTCTTCCTCCAGGCGCAACTTATCCGGAATGGGGCCGTCCAGCAAGTCAGCGATGCGTTTGTTGAGCTTCTCGCGATATCTATCAACCACGCCGTCGGCCCCGGTCACCACCTTCTTTGTGAGATCTCCGAGAGTCTTCAGTCGGGTCTTCATATCCTTTTCGATGGCGGCGCCCTCGCGGCGGCGCATGCGCACCATCTCATCCAGAGCCTTCTTGACCGTTTTTTCGATATGCGGCCAATAGAGGCTGTCGTCAATATGCTCAGATGGCGTCGAGGCTACCTCCGGCAAGACCAGGAGATCCTGCAAAGATATGTCGCCAGAGAGCTTAAGGTCCTTCTTGAGAGCTTTCAGCCGTTTGTGGTAGGCTCGAGCCGCATCCACATTGATAGGGTACTTCCGGGCCGCTCCGTCTGGTTCGCTAAAATTCAGGAACACGTTGACCTTGCCACGAACCAGCGTGGAGGACAACAGCGACCTGGTTTTCGTCTCCAAAGAGGCGAACTGGCGGGGTTGCCGCACGTGTATCTCGAGAAACCGATTGTTGACGGAAGACATCTCGACCGTGAAGGTCCCCACCTTGGTCTTGATCTCCGCCTTGCCAAAGCCTGTCATCGAATTCATATAATGTAGCCTTCGTCTAAATCGGGGTCAAAATAGGCGCTTTGAAGACATTGTCAACTGAAATAAGCCGGAAACCCGACAACTATCGATCCAACATCGCAATCGTGGCCAGCCCCGCGTGTGTTTCTTGACTTGGCTTTGATCGGTCGTTAAGGACAGACGCACTCGGTGCCTGTCAGGATTAGGAGAGCTCGGTGGACTCCGAGTCGGTTTGGCAATGGCTCTGGCCAAGCAGTGTCAAAGTGGCCTGCGCGCCCTGACCGGCCGGGGACTCTATCCGCAACTCACCCCCCATGCGCTTCACCAGTTCCCGGGTCAGACTCAGGCTCATCCCCGCTCCTGTGGTATGAGCTGGCTGGCTGCTGTCCGGTTTCCAGCCATATTGGAACACATGGTCGAGGACGTCGGGCGGGATTCCTTCGCCATCATCGCTGACCTGGAGGCGGCATATGTCCTCCTCGATGGCAGCGCTGACCGTGATATCAACGTGGTCACGGCGACAGAACTTCACAGAGTTGGAGATAAGATTACGCAATACTTGCCTCAGGAATTCCCGATCAGCCATGATTTTGGGTGGGCCCTCAAACATGCAGTCCGCCTCGACCTCGGGATACCAGGCCTTGACCTCGTCCATTAGGTCCGCCAACAGCAGCGTCAAATCAGTCGGTTGGGCTAAACCCGGTGCTGAGTCCACTTTGGACAACCCGTCCAGTTCACTCAGCGTACCCTTTATGGCTCGGGCCGCAGCCGTTATGCTGCGAACTGTCTCGCCCTCAACCTCTTGTTCCACACTATACGCCAGATGGGACCATTGCTGAAGACCATCGCTGATGGCCAGCAGCTCGGATCGCAGGGCGTCGGTAACCGATGTCCAGAATTCGTCGGCCGATGGAATCGTTATAGTCGGACCTTCTGACACCGGCAGGAGCACTATCGCCGAGCTTAGATCGTTCGACTGTTCACCCAGCCACATCAGATGCATGCGTGCGGCACCCCTCGAGGGTAGTTTGACCGTCATTTCAAAATCGCCGCGCTCTCCTGATGAGCCGGACAGATCAAAGCACGTCGTCAGCAGCGACAGTTCTTCACTATCATCGCTTTGCCGCAGAAGGTTCACGAATTCTGCCGGGCTGTCTCCGGGCGTTACCTCGCCCAGAAGGGTCACCAACGCCCGGTTGTATCCGATAATGCCGCCATCAGCCTGGGTCAGCAGGGCGCCAATTCCAAGGTGATCCAGAAAACCGACCGTGAATTTGATGTCGATGGCGGCCGACGAAGCAGAGCCGGTGTCAGCCAGGATGCGACGAGCCAGGCCGATACCCATCTGGGCTTTTTCTAGACAGGCTTGGGCCGACAGGGGGCCAAGCTCATCGGGGAATGTGAGCACCAGGAGGTACCGACTGCCACCAAGACTCAGGCACGTGACCAGCTCCGCCGGAGCATGGCCAGCTTCTTCGACAGCCCTTGCCACGGCCTGTTCGTCGAGGAACGAATACTCACCATTGGCGACTGCCACCTCGCAGTGCGTCTCGGTGGGTTCGGGCATAGCCTGAAAAGCATGTTCGATGGACTGATCACGGAAGGCACCGGCTCGAGGCTCAAGAACACCCTCGCCGATCAAATATAGGGCGGCCGACTCAGCTTCGGCAAATTCAATCAAGAGCTCCAAGAACGGTTTCAGTTCCGACGGTCCGTCAAGGGCCAGGACCGCGCTCACAAACTCGGCCACAGGCGGTCCTGACGATGGTTCGGCAACGGCTGGAGCCGCTTCTTCGGACCCGACATCAAGGACCATCTGCAGATTGACCGGATTGCCAGCATTGAAATTGAGCGACACGATGGCTCTGATCGGTATGGCCTTGCCACTACCATCGATAATGGTCAGTCGCGTCGCCTCGTGAAAAGTCTCGTAGTGATTGCGCTCAGAGAGGAGCTGGTTGATCAGGGCTTCATCACGTGGATCAAGGAACTCCGCCAGGGATCGTCCGAAGAGCTCTTCCTTGGTGCGACCGAGAAGCTGCTCAATATCATCATCGATGTAGACAAAACGACCCTTGAAATCGATTTTGCATACAGCACAGCGAACAAGTCCGGTAGAGTGGTTTGCAGTCGTAACGGCCATTAGTGCTTCGGTCAGTTTACCTTCATGAGCTTCAGGGTGGTCTGCTGACGAGCAGCCACAACAACCACCAGGTAAACTCCATCGGCGACTTCACGCTGATGACGGTTGCAGCCGGGCCACGTAACCACCGTCCATTCAGTCATTTCATCGGCAGAAAGGGAAATATCGTTGGCATATTCCCACAGTTTTTCGCCGCCAATGGAATAGACAGAAAGACCGATCAGTTGACCGGCCTCGGGTGTGATGAAGATGTTGACCGAATCGCGGAAAGGATTTGGACCGGCGTGGATTGCATCAGGCGACGAACCGACGCTCAAAAAGCTGACTTCCATCGTATCAGCCACAAAACCCAGATCAGCGATGAGCTGGACTTCCTCTCGCAAAGGGTTGTCAGCCGTTGAATGAGCGATCAGGAGAGCGGTGCCATCGAGCTCGTCGATAATACTGATCCAAGCAGGAAGACTGGGGGAATAGATTGTAGGCACAATCGCGTCTCCCCCGAGCGTCGAAACCAAAGTCGTTTCGGGCGGCTGTCCGGTGCGCAGCTGGATTGCCGACAGGGGTTCAAAACGGATGAAGTCGGCCGCAGTATAAGCATCGATCAGACCATAGCCGTAGTCGTTGTCAGGGCTGTCAGCCTGGCTTGCCGTAGTCCGCAGTCGATGAGCAACCTCGGCCGCTGTCAATTCCGGACTCTGTTCCATCACGAGCGCCGCTGCTCCGGCCACCAGGGGCGCCGATAGCGAGGTACCACTGGCAGACCAAAAGCCTCGAGCTGGCTCCGCTCGCGACGAGTAGACGAGATGCCCCAGGGCTACCACGTCCGGCTTGATCCGGCCGTCGGCCGTCGGACCCGGCGACGAGAAACCCGTGACAACGGAATCAGCCGAAACGGCCCCCACAGCAATGACCGAGTCGCCGTCGGCGGGCAGCGATATGTGCGGCCACACCGAGCTTCGTCGCTCGTTTCCGGCCGAAGTGATGACCAGGATATTTTTGGCAGCTGCCATGTCAGCTGCCCTCGTGATCAGGGCGCTGTCGCCATTGAGAGCATCGAAAGTATAGTCGTCGGCATCATCCCAGTAGTAGTAACCCAACGAGGTTGAGATGATGTCGGCCCCGAGCGAGTCAGCCCACTCTGCCGCCGCGATCCAGTTGTCCTCCTCCAGGCGAACTTCAACTCGACCACAGGTGATCTCGGTCTTGGCCAGGGCGAAATCAGCCCCGTGGGCGACGCCGATCAGAGTGTCATCGACATAGCCACCGATGACGCCCCAGGTAAGAGTGCCATGTCCATTCTGATAGTTCGACTGGGACAACTCGGGACAGTCCAGCTCATTGACCACTGAATCACCATGAATGAAGTCCCAGGTGGCGACCAGCCTTGATCGTGCTCCACTCAGCGCGGGATGGTCAATATCAAAGCCAGTATCAAGCATGGCAATCAGTACTCCGGCTCCCGTCAGACCGGCATCGTGAAGCTTGTTGGAGCGGATCATCTGATTCTGCAGCCACGAGGCGCCATAGTCCTCTGCGGCCTGACTCATCGACGGTCTATCTTTCGGTCTTTCAACCCCGACATCTGGTGGCGTGGCGACCATCTCGCGCACCGCTTCAACGCTGCTCACGAACGGCAATGTCTTCAAGCGAGAGACGGCAACCGGATCAGCATAAACCGATACTGCTCGCAGCCAGCGCGAGGCATGCCTGACGGTCACGCCAGTGAAGGCTATTTGCTCCAGCGCCGTGGTGGAGATCGGGTAGTCGGTCGAGTCGAGCTCGAGGTCGGCTCGGGCTCGTCTTGCAAGAGCTCTGTCGGAAAGAACTACCGGCGCATCGGATCGCGCTTCGGGACCGACAAAGACCCAGTACACCTGCGGAAATTCTTCAACCGCCGCGACCGAACCTGGAAGACACAACATGATAGTCATTAGCCACAGTAGAAGACGCATGATCAGTGATCCCTTTGTCGTTTCGTGGTCAGGTAGGCCGGGAACAGCTCCCGTGGGGGACATGAGCGATCCCTACTGCTGCCTATCAGAAAGACGTTGCCTCGTCGGTCTTTGTCCAAGAGTAGGTAATGCGGATCGAGCATGATAGCTCGAAGATCGAAGGGAAGGCTCTGATGATGAGCGACCTCTTCGCCTGACTGGGGCAACTCTTGGTAAGCCAGAGTATCGTATAGTGTATCGCCGTTGGTACCGACGAAGGCGATCTCTAACGGCAGCCGGATGTCGCCGTGATTGGCAATCGTGTACTCCACCTCACGTCCTTCGCTCCCAACTCCGGTCAACGCATAATCGAACAGGACCGATTCGAATCGAAGCAGTCGCTGCAGTGCCATATCGTCTGGATCGAGCTCAGTTCGCAAAGCTTCCCCCAAGCCGTGCTCAGGCGCGTATGAGTGGCGAAAGTGTGAGGAGTACTCGGACAATACGCTCAAGAACAGGCTATCCCCCATGGCAAAACGGGCCATGTGCAGATTTACAGGGATGGTTCTGATACTCTCGCTGAACGAGGCTTCATCGTGCTCATACCTTAGACGGTCGTTTGCCTTGCTGATCATGACGCCGCTGGCTGGTCCATATATCTGCTCTAATCCTCGCATCGCGATGTATGTGGCGATCCCCTCCGCGTGGCCCGCGACTGATTTCGTAGCGCTGTCAGCAATAATTCGCGGAAGCCAAAGCTGGGCTAACTGCACGGCCAGAAGGCCGGTTATGGCGTCATCGTCGAGATCACGTCGTGGCAACACTATCAGTGACGGATCGATCGTGACGTCTGGATCCAGACCGCTGACGATGGTCACGTTCTTCTGCGCAAGTGGTCCCAGCCATTCGCTATAGACGTGTATCAAGTCGGCCGCACGACCACAGACGAAACCCGGGACCTGACGGAGGTGCTCCCCCGGATAAACATGCTCGACAATCGTCGCGCCGACTTTCGTGCGGTCACGCTTCAGGCCCGCGCCAAAGATCAGCGGCACTCCAGTGGTATTATGCTGGCGAATGTAGAATGCTTTCCGACCGGATTCATAAGCCGGTTCGAATGTGCTGCCGTACCGCTCCGGTTGATACCGATTGACCACATCGACATAGATAGAATCCTCGACCGCCTCCGGGAGCAAGCCGTACAGTTCGCGATGATTCATCAGCTCGCCGGGTGCGGCAAGATCGTAGGACGAATCCACCTGCAGCCAGAGGTCGATGTCGAATTGCTCCGGCACCGCCCGTTCTGCCCAAGGAGTGCTGGGGTCAAGCCGCTCATGCTCTTTCCAGGCCATGACCTTGGGGAGCCAATTGTCTAATACTGAAAGATCCGTTGAGGAATTCGCAGCCTTAAGCTCCGTTGAGAAAGAGATGATGAAGAAACCCACTTGACCGGGCGGGATGGGCTCTTCGAGTTGGATCTGCAAGCCATGCGCTCCACCCACACGGTCGCTCTCCACCGGTACGCCACGGTATAGGATAGAGTCAATTCTGCATCTTGGCGGACTGCCGTAACACTGTTCAGCCGTCGCCAAGGGCGATCGGAGCTCCTCACCAGGAGGCCGGTAGAGATAGCAGACAGGCTCCACAGACTCAAGATACAATCCCCGAATGGCTGTGTCGGAGCGATTCTCGACCACCACGTCGGCCAGACCGCGGATGAGATGTGAATCTGGTACCGCTTCGGCGCGGATACTATATCGCACGGCGGATGGGTATGGAACCGGATCATCAGGTATGGGCGGATGATCATGCCCCGCCCCGATCGGCACGGTGGCACTGACGACTATCAGAAACACGATCGTTAGTGCTCGCGCCATTACAGAACCCTCGCCAGAAACTCGCGGGTCCGGGGATGCTCCGGGTGGTCAAGGACCTGCTCGGGCGAACCTATCTCCAGCACCTTGCCTTCGTCCAGGAAAGCAATCCGATCAGCCATCTCGCGCGCAAAGCCGATTTCATGCGTCACCACCACCATGGTCATCCCCTCCCGGGCGAGATCCTTCATGACATCCAGCACTTCGCCGATCATCTCCGGATCAAGGGCTGAGGTGGCTTCATCGAAGAGCATGATCTTAGGATTCATGGCCAGGGCGCGAGCAATCGCGACGCGCTGTTTCTGTCCTCCGGAGAGTTGCGCTGGATAGACATCGGTCTTGTCCTCCAAACCGACCTTCCGCAGCAATTCGGATGAGATTGCGGTGGCTTCGTCATTCGAGCGTTTCCGCACGATCTTTTGAGCCAGATTAACGTTGCCCAAGACCGTCAAGTGCGGGAACAGATTGAAGTGCTGAAAGACCATGCCCACCTCCTGACGCACCTGATGGATACGCCGATGATCCCGGTCGACAGTGACGCCATCGATCACTATGGTGCCAGACTGCATCGCCTCCAGGGCATTCAAACAGCGCAACAACGTAGACTTGCCGGATCCCGACGGGCCGATGATCACCACTACTTCCCCGCGGTCGACGGACAAAGAGACACCGTTGATAGCCACGATGTCGCCGAATCGACAAACAATGTCATCTATCTCAAGCAGCATTTCGCGATGCTCCATAGCCCCGAACCTTGACCCGGGCTTCGATGCGTTTGACCACGCGGGTCATAGCGAATGTCATGGCAAGGTATATCAAACCAACCACCAGCCAGGTCTGAAAATCGAGGAAGTTCTGATTGGCATACTCTCGTCCGGCGCGGGTTAACTCGCGCAACCCAATAATGGAGACGAGCGACGAGTCCTTGAGGCAGGCGATAAACTCGTTGGCGGCCGGTGGCACGACCATACGCACCGATTGCGGCAAGATGATATGGCGCAACGTCTGCCAGTAGTTCATTCCCAGCGACTGAGCGGCTTCGTGCTGTCCGTAGTCTATTGCCTGGATGCCATTCCGCACGATCTCGGCCGTGTAGGCACCATAGCAGACACCGACCGCCAGCACCCCAGCCACAAATCGATCCAGGTTCACTATTTTCCCCAAGCCGAAATACACGAAGAAGATCAAGACCAGCAACGGCACGCCCCGCAGTACGTTGACGTACACACTGGCGACCGCCCTGAGGAATCGGCTGGGACAAATGCGAGCGATACCGAAGAACAAACCGAGAACAAGCGCTATGGCGTATGAAACGATAGTGATGAGGATGGTCCAGTGCACAACCTGGATCAGGTAGAAGAATATCTTGTACAGGACACCGAACTGTTCGCTCAACCATTCCATCGAAAGATCCTATCGCCGGATTGCGTTTGGTCGCAGGCAGCTACTTCTTCTTGAACAGTCCTTGCAGGGCCTCACCGGCGCCTTCCAGCAAGTTCTCGCCCGCTTGGCGCGTCAGGGCTGAGAAGTCGATCTCAACTTTGGGATTGTCAATAGTGCCACCGGCGGTTAACGGCAACGCAATGCGTCCGGTACTCTTGTCAGTCAGCATCCCGCCGATAGACCCCAGAAGGCCACTCTGTCCGACCAGATCCTTGCTCCAGGCCTGGGAAAGATCCAGAACCCCGGTATAGTTGATAGTACCATCAAACCCATACGAACCGGTAACCGACACGTCGCCCATGTTGCCGAGGGCGGTGGACAGGTCATTCACCGTCACCCGTCCATCGGCCACAACAATCTTTGTCTTGAGATTCTTGAGCGCCTGGTTCGGAGTGATATCCCGTTTGACCTTGGTGGCCACCATCTGCAGAGCCTCAAACACTTGGCCACTGGTGGTGACGGTTCCCTCAAGCATGCCCATGTCACCGTCCATGTTCAGGGAGTTCAGAAAGGCCTCAGGCTCCCAGCCGACCGCATCGTAGCTGCCGGCGAGGTTGATCTTACCGGAAAAGTAGTCACCGAATTTAGAGAAACGAGTCGCGACACTTTTTGCTTCGACACTAGTCGCTTCGAATTGGCCGGTGTAGTGCGGTTGGGTAAAATCGCTGAGGTCAATCGTAGTACTCCCCGTAATGTCACCAGAATACGCTTGACCGGTAAAGCCCTGACAATCGATGCGGCTGTTTTCGATGAGAACTTGACCAGCCATATTCGTGAACTCAACTTCTGAGTAGATGACCGTATCCAGTTGCACCCGGCCGCGACCATCGATATCTATCAGAAGCACGGGCGGCAGAGAATCAGCCGCGACCGCTCCACTATCTCCCCCGGCACCCGGCACCACCTCGGGGAAGAGACGATCTATGTCAAGGCGATGGGAAGTCAATTCGAAAACCAGGTACGGCCTTGTCACTGATTGGCGATCAACGGCGTCAAGAGGCAGCAAGTACGGGAAGGGGTCAATAAGCTGGCCCGAGATTGCGAAGTCACTTGATTCCAAGGCCACCGCGAGGGAGCGAATCGTGATAGTATCGGGAGCTATCAGCAGATCGGCCTCACAGTGCGTGACGTCCTCAGGAAGCAAGGTATCGCGATAACTCGCCTCGCTGATCTTCACTTCCCCCCGGGGTCTGAAGTTTGATAGATCCGTGGCGCTGCCAGCGAGCTCCAGGTTGGCCGACAGGTGCCCACTCAGTTCCGCGTCCGCTTGTTCATCCAGGAAAGGTTTCAGCATGGCCAGATTCAGCTCAGCGTTTATCTGACCATCGACCGAAGGAGTCACGTTTGATGCTTCCGACGAGTCGGCCAGCAGATAGGGGATCAGGTTATTGATCCGCCCCTCAAAACTGACATGTCCCGACGGCATATTGGCGACCAGGGCGTTGACGCGGGTCAGAGTATTGTCAAAATAGGCGTCGATCATGAGAGACTCGATGGCCTCGGGGAGAGCGGTTGATTCGTACCGCGCCTGATCAACTTTGACGTTGCCCGAAAAGCGCAGCAAGCGTGGATCGGACACTTTGCCGGAGAATTTTGTCACGAAATCCATCTCGCCGCTGATGGACTGCCTGGGCTCGGCCGGAAGAAAGGGCTGAAGAAAGGCGAGGTTGAGTCGTCCGGCCAATTCACCAATGATGGTAGGATCATCGAAGTCATTGACGACCAGATGCCCCCTGAGCGGCTCACCATCAAAAGTACCGTCTTCGATATTGATTCGCAAATTGTCCGGCTTGAAGTCCAACAGAGCCCGGGCGAAGCGCAACTCACCCTGAATATCCGAGCGAGCCATGCGCACCCCTGACAGGGTAGCCGTGCCGCTGTAAGATAGAGGCACCTCGCGTTGATCGTCATACTC
>CAZHDS010000013.1:25789-32130 GCA_964531495.1 uncultured Ignavibacteriales bacterium | reverse complement strand
TTCATGGACTGCCGTGACTGCAAGGTGCAGTCCTTCCGACGGGAACTCGGGTCGATCAGGAAATCGGCCAGATGGGTGGCATGGCAATTCGCTCGCTGATTTCGGTACCACTGATCGGCAAGGGGCACATGATTGGCGTTATCGAGGCGATCAATAAAGTTGACGGTAATTTTGGTGACGCGGATCTCGATGTTCTCATGGGACTGGCCAATCAAATCGCCGTAGCGCTGGACAACGCTGCCCTCTATCGGGCCATGAAGCGCGAGGCTCTTGAAAAGCAGCTGCTGTACGACACCGGCATGTTGCTCTCTGGACGTCTGCGGCTCGACGAAGTGCTTCGCGGAATTCTCAGCTCCCTCAGCCGTGCAATCGAGTTCGACGCTGCTGGAGTCTATTTGACAAATCGAGAGACGGCCGCCATTGAGGCTGTCTACGCCACCGGCCATAACACTGACAGCGAGCCTCCGCTCAAGATTGGGCAGGGACTTCTCGGTACCGTGGCGGAGAGCGGCGAGCCGGTGATTGTTCCCGATGTCTCGGTTGACAGTCGCTATGTCGCGGGACGTGAGTCCACTCAGAGTGAGATTGTCGTACCCATCATGCTGGAGGATCAAACCATCGGTGTGATCAATCTCGAATCAGATCGCCCGGCTGCCTTCAATGGCCGTGATGCCTCGCTGATGTCCGCCTTCGCCGCTCAAGCGGCAATATCGATTGAGCGGGCCCGTCTCCACGAGCAGATCATTGCGTCGCAGAAACTCGTGGAGCAAGTACATATCGCGCGCGAAATCCAACAGAGCTTCCTTCCTGTGGAACACCCGGATGTGAAGGGGTACGATCTTGCTGGGCGCAACATCCCATCGTTTGAAGTCGGGGGAGACTACTACGATTTCATTTCAATCGTCGAGGGCCAAACCGGAATCGCCATCGGTGATGTCTCTGGCAAGGGAATCCCAGCCTCACTGATCATGGCTTCTTTCCGTGCTTCGCTTATCGCCGAGATCAGAAACAACTACTCGATCAGAACAATCTGCAAAAAGGTCAATAACCTGCTTTACGAATCGGTCCGATCCGGATCTTTTGTTTCGGCCGTTTACGGTGTACTCGACTCCAAGAATCACGTCCTGACCTTCTGCAATTGTGGCCACAATTTGCCAATTCTATTCCGCAACAACGGAGAAGTCGAGTACCTGCGTGAAGGGGGACAGTTGTTTGGCGTCACCCCTGAGGTTGAATACGAGGAACGGCCGATCTATCTACAGGCCGGTGAAGTCGTTGTGTTGTATACCGAAGGCGTCACCGAAGTGATCAACTCAGGGGAAGACGAGTTCGGAATGGATGGTCTGATCAAGGTCGTACGAAAGAATCAGGATAAGTCGTCATCGCACATCCAGCAGGCCATTTATGACGCCGTATTGGCGTTTGCTTCTCCCCAGCATGTTTTTGACGACTTGACCATGATTGTCATCAAGCGCGACACTTGAGGAAAAAATTCACCTTTTCATAGTCCCGTATGGCTGCTATCTTGTAGAAAAGAACACTATTGGTCATTCTTGGAGGACAGCTGATGAAGAAGCTAATCACAATTATCCTATTTAGTGCGATTCTGTCTTGCGGTCTCGGATGCGGCGACGACGACGAGGGCAACGGTCCTACTGGTCCGGCGCCATTGACCCGCCTCGAGATTCATACCGATCTCTCCGCCCCGCCCATGACTTCGGTGGATGATGCTATCTGGAGCAGTGTGACGCCGATGGCACTGGCGTTGAGCAATGTCAATACTCCTCGCGTGGTAACGCCTAAGCCGCTATTCTTTAGCGACTCGGTCTGGGTCCAGGCCATTGCCGCTTCTGACAAGTTGTATGTCAGGCTTGAATGGGATGACAATGATTTCTCAATCAAGCGCGACCAGTGGTCTCTCGTTAATGTCTCATCATTTAGTTTCAGTCATTGTACCCTTGTGTGCGAAGAGGATCAGGTCTTCGTGATGTTTGAGATGGCCGATGGGACTTGGGACACCTGGAATTGGCGGGCTCTGACAACCGGTCAGTCCAAAGCCGCCGAGGGCTGGACCTTCGCCGACTCAGTCCTGACCGTTGATGCCGACAACGGTGTGCACACCCTGGCCTGGGAAAATTACAACGGCTTTGACAATAGCCGTCCAATTTGGGTCCACAAGGACAAATACGATTTTGTCGGCGATATCATGTTCATCAAGGATACCCTTAGCGCAACTGCCGCCTACGATTCTCGCTGGTATAATCAAATGACTGTTCCAGGCTGGATAATCAGTGACACCGTTCTACCCGCCGCCATGACCTCCCAGAGCCGATGGGATATTGCAGCCCTCTACGATTATAACGAGACCACGCAACGCTACAAGCTCGTGATGAGCCGTGCTCTAACCAGCGGCACCGATGATCTCGATATGGCGGACCTGACCGAGATGAAAGTGCGCATTGGTATACTCGACGACAAGCCCATCAGTACTCAAGGCTCATCGAACATCTTCACCGAAGATTTTATGATGGATTTCTAAGCCGATCGATACCGAAGCGGATTCCTTAAGGCCGGCATGTTGCCGGCCTTTTTTTTGGGGGCCACCAAGCTCATGTTTGATTACAGCCGCCCGGACCGTATATTGTGGCAGGAAAACGATCCCACAAGGCAGGAGCGAACATTGGCCATAAAGTCTTACTCTGAATACCTCGATTCCCTGCGGGCGATGCGTCCCAATATTCACAAGTTCGATGAATTGATCGAGGATGTTACTGCTCATCCCGCCACACGCCGAACCGTCGCCGGCCACGGCTGGACATTTAGGGCGGCCGCCGATGAGAATCTGCGAGCGATGGTCACCACAACCTCCCACATCACGAGCGATCCAATCAGCCGCTATCTGTCGATTATCCAGACGGCCGAGGATATGTACGCTAATTCCGACATGAAGCGATTGATGTTTCATCTCACCGGCACCTGCACCGGAGGTCGCTGCGCCGGTTGGTGCGCGCTCAACGCTATGTTCGTGGCTACCTGGGAGATGGACCACGACCTCGGCACTGATTATCATCAGCGCCTCCTGGCCTGGCTGGAGGATGCTCAGGCGCGTGATATCACGGTCGCCGGAGCCTTGACCGACGCCAAAGGAGATCGGACCAAGTCACCCTCGCAACAGGAGGACGAGGATATGTTCCTGCATGTCGTCGAAAAGCGGGCCGATGGCATCGTTGTGCGGGGAGCCAAACTCATGATCTGTGGGGTAGCCGCCGCCAACGAGATTTTCGTGCTTCCCGGCTCCGCCTACCGCGAAGAGGATGCCGACTACTGTGTGTCGTTCGTGATACCTCGCGATACAGCGGGGCTGACGATTGTTGAGACCCGCCATCCCTCCGATGGTCGAGATCTGGAGGAAGGTTTCGACAACCCGGTTACCGAGGGTGGTATCACCCAGGCATTTCTGTTTTTTGAGGATGTCTTTATTCCTACTGAGCGAGTCTTCATGTGTGGTGAGGCCAAGTACACGCTCAAGGCGATTCAGAGCTTCATCATGCCGTATCGATCGGCCATCGGCGGCTGTGTGGCGGGCCAGGGGGACATCAAGATCGGTTCCGCGATTCTGGTGGCTCGGGCCAACGGGCTGTCCTCCAAAGTGTTCAGCGATAAACTGGTCCGGATGCACATCAATAACGAGACGACTTACGGCATGGGCATTGCCGCTGCTGCCAGAGGAAGCAAGCATCCGTCCGGTGCCTGGATGTGCGATCCCCTGCTGTCGAACGTCAACAAGATCCACGTCGCAACCCTGCCGTACGATACGACGATTCTGGCTCAAGACATCGCTGGAGGAATCGCCGAAACCGGGTGCATGCCGTCCTATAAGGATTTCAAATCAGCCAAGTATGGCCATCTTATCGAAAAATACATGAAGGCCGTGGCCTCCGCCGAGGACCGTTCCCGAGCTGCTCGCCTCGTCGAGTGGTGTACCATGGGAGGCGGCGTCCCGGGATGCATGCATGGCGGCGGTTCTCCCGATGGGGCCAAGATGGTCATTCGGGGGGCTGGACGCCTGGAGGAAAAAGTAGAAATCGCGCGCCGGCTGGCCGGAATCAAAGAAGAACTCAAGGACCCGAGCAGCAGGAAGTGATATGATGAAGACTTCATTCCGACCTACCATACTGCTGATTGCTCTGGCCATGATGATGGCTGCCTTCATTGGGGTGCCTGATTCTGCCCTGAGCCAAGGCTACCAAAAGGGAGCTGACGACGTCAAGACTGACACGGTTGATTATGATGATGGTCCGCACGTATACTGGCCATCAGACTCGACCGCCATGGTCTTCTATTTGTGCCAAAATGAATTTCTGAGGACAGAATATCCGTGCGTTGACACCCTGAGATTCGTCGGGCGCTGCTCGGATTCTGCCGTCGATTACGTCGTGCCCAGGCATACGCTGTCGGCCGGATCCCGTTTCGAGGGTGTCTCTCGCGTGCTTTGTGTCAGCGATATCCACGGCGAGTACGATCATTTCGCGAACATCCTGACTGTTGCCGGGGTGATTGATTCTGATCGTAGTTGGATTTGGGGCGACGGTCATCTTGTTATCGACGGTGACGTGTTCGATCGAGGCACCAAGGTCACCGAGTGCCTGTGGTTGGTCCACCAACTGCAGGTTCGGGCTGAGCAGTTCGGCGGCGCTGTACACATGCTGCTGGGGAACCACGAGATGATGATTCTCCGTGGTGACAATCGATATATTCATGAAAGATATCTCGATGGCATTGTCCGAAAGTCACGCATCCGGCACGAAGATCTCTTTGCGGCTGACATGGCTCTTGGCGCGTGGCTGCGAAGTTGGCCCACGGCCATAACAATCGACGACGTGCTGTATGTGCATGCCGGAATTTCTCCCCAGCTGTTGGCCAAAGCTTGGACATCGGACCAAATCAACGCTGCCGAACTTCAACAAGTAGACCGGACCTCGTCCGCAGTAGCCTTCGATGAAACAGCCAAAATGGTGCTGGGCTCACTGGGTCCTCTTTGGTACCGAGGCTATTTCTATGAGGTAGAGGACCGCTATCCTCGGGCTCTGGCCAGCGATATCGACAAAACTCTGGCGCAGTTTGGCGTATCGACCATTGTGGTTGGCCACAGCGGAGTGGACAGTGTCGTTTCGATGTATGACGGACGCGTTGTCGCTATCGATGTTGACGTAGAGGCTCTGGGTTCATTGGAGGCGCTATTGGTCGAAGATGGCCAGTTCTATCGGATCGCGGGAGATGGCTCCCGCCATCCCGTCCTGCCATACGCGGGGGAGTGAGCTTTCTGGATGATCCGGGTGCGGTTGGCGGAGGATCGATCTGACAGCGGTGCGGACTCGCGGATGCTGCTCCGGGCTGCCAGCCAGGAGCAAATTCAGTTTCACTTCTTTCTTCTGGGGTCGGCTCTGTTCCTCTGGCCGTTGACCACCTCGGCTGCCGCCTTTGCCGCCGCCGCCACGTCCACCGCCGCCGCCACTCCCACCCATGCCGCCGATTCCATCAGGAGGCTGGGGCTTGGTTGAACCTTTCGGCTCGCCCCAGGTTATAACCGCCGAGACGTCCGCACTCGGAAGCGCTCCGAGACCATAAAAGCGAACGTGGCTCGGCTCCAGCGGGATCGAGAACTCCCACGTGAACATGTCTTTGGATACGCCAAAGGCAGCCGCCGGACCAAACGACCCGTCAGCGGCGATTCTTCGCTGCAGAACGCGGTCTTTGACGGCTACCAGCAGCTCCGGTTCACGCTTTGAGTCTCCGAGCGAGCCTTCCCGATCCAGATAAGAAGGCACCGGCCCACTTTCGGGGCCTATCAAGGCGTTGACGTCGTCACGGGAAGGTCCGGCTCGGAATTCGAGAGTGAGTTCTTCGTCGCTTCCGTCCGCCGCCATCCGGAAGGTAAGCCCGGTCTGGGCAATGAGACGAGCCGACATAGGATCACGCGTGCGTAGCATCAAGTAGAGATGGGAACTGTCGTTAGCTACTCCCAAGACGGCCTGTTCGGTCTCGAAATAGGCCGTATGCAGGTCATCCCAATCGCTGCCAGAGCCATCCACCAAGACAGGGGCCGCAACCCAGTCAGCCTGCATTTGTAGCGATTTGCAGCCGGCGCCTAGTGTGCCCATGACGAGGGTCAGAATCAGAGCGGCGAGGGGCCAGTTTCCGGCCTTGATGGTCGCTAACCGGCCTTCCTGCGCTTCCAGTGTCAAGTGTCTGCCGTGGTAATTTTTCATTGTCTGTGAGACAACTATGGAGCGCGATTCGATTAATCGGCCTCATACGTTAGCCCAGATTTCCTTTTAACA
>CAZHDS010000013.1:0-25779 GCA_964531495.1 uncultured Ignavibacteriales bacterium | reverse complement strand
TATATAGATGGTGGTGGCTGACCGGATGTTGGAATGGAGAGGTCATGACGAGACTGGTGAACAGCTTTGCCGCAGTATCGCTCGTGTTGGCGATCGTGGCGTTTTGCTCGTGTGACCACGAGCCGATCCAGTCGACCGCGAATCGCGGCGCCGTCAGCGGCCGCGTGCTGAATGAGTACACCGGCGATCCCGTGGCCGACGTCGAGGTGACCTGTGCGGGACAGGAGACCCTTACCGATGATCAAGGCGCGTACTTTCTCAATGATATTCCCAAGGGGGTTCACCTTCTGGAGGGCAGGAAGGGTGGGTACCTCACCTATTCCATCGGCTTATACATCTCCAGTGAGACCCATCACGTCTTTAGGTTGGCCCAGGGTAACTACTATGTCAGTATCTCAGGTCATGTCCTTCTTGGCGATACGGATGACCCCCTGGAGGGAATCATAGTGTCCTGCGCTACCGGTGCCACGATCTCTGATGCTGATGGCTTCTACATCCTCAACAACCTCAGACGCGACACGTACTTGCTTCAGGCCTCCAAGAACCATCGCGTCAAGTTCACGCAGGTGATTACGATCAAAAACGACACGGTTGTTGATATTCGCATGGCTGCCTCAAGCCTCTCCGGTTACGTCAGCAACGCCGTTGACGGTCCCGTGAGTGGGGCCGTTGTGCGGGCCGATAAGTGGTCCGATACGACCGACGAACACGGATTCTATCGCATAGACCCGATTCCTCAGGGGACCCATAAGGTCAGGGTTTTCCATTCATTCTATACCACCGTCTCATTTGAAGTGGTCGTTCTAGACCACGAACGCGACTTCAATCCGGTCATCCAACGCACTGTCCGCGATACGCTATATGTCCTGGACGACGCCACTGTGACTGCTTCCCAATTCGAGGGCTGTGACAACTGTCCAAACTGGGGCGATACGACTTCCAACTTTGGCACCGAACCAAAGCTCCGGCTGGAGCATTTTTTGATATCTGATCCAGGACCGCCGCCCAAAGCCCACTCGGCGCACTCGCGGTTCCTGCTTCGTTTGCCTGACTTACCGCCTACGGTCGAGGTCGAGCATTTGCTGGAAGCGTGGTTGATACTTAGCCCCACGGGAGAGGACTACCACCCCGGCTACATTACAGCGCGCCGATTGCTTTTCGAGTCTGTACCCTGGTCGGAAGACGAGATTACCTGGGCTACGTTGCCGGGGGCTCGCCAGCTGAGCTATGAGTCTGGGGAGGCGGCCGCCGACGAAGCTTACCAAATCGATGTCATGCCGATCTACACCGACACCGAGGACGGATTGCGAGGGCTGCTATTCCAGAAAGAAGAGACCGGCCCGGCAGCTCTTGCAGAGTCAATATTCTTCTGGTCAGGCGAGGCCCCGGACACACTGGTACGGCCACGGGTGGTCGTGTATTTTGTCCGCTAGCGACAGCCTGAGAGCAGACGCAATCTACTGATTTGGCTGATAAGGCAGGGGGAGCCAGGGCAGCGTGTCCGAGGATGCATCGGGCGGACGCAGAGCGTCGATCATGTCATAGGGTTGGATCAATACCAGAGTCGACTTTTCTTCCCGGATAACTTCCAAGGTCACGGAACCGGATTCATCCAGACCGGCGAACAACTTCTCAATCAACTCGCGATGGCTACGCGGACGGTCTCCCTTGGCGCGATAGATCCGATCCCCCCGACGCAAACCGCAGGCGAAGGCTAGCCTCTCCGTGTCGATCTGATCCACAACCAGCCGCCCGGAACCGTCCATGGTGACCGAGAAACCAAAGTCGCCTCGCAACGGCAAACCCTCGACACCTTCGCTACCACTCGATGAAGGTGCGGTCGTGGTGCGGCGCGGCGGACGAGTCACCCGAACCAATTCCGAGTTGTAGGTTTCGGCCCCGACCCAGGCAACCAGCGGACGATCCGGTGTGAGCTCCCATTCGTTCTGAAAGTACTTCGCGAAAATAGCCCGACCCTCATGGTGCTGCTTCCAGAACGCACTCTGGTAGGCGTCAAACGTGGAGTCGATGCCGATAACACTCTGACATGTGGTCAGGGCCAGAATCATGGCCAGATTATCCAGCCGATTGGCCCCAGAGCGCCAAAGCGGATGGTGGGCGATAGGGACTTGCACCGAGCGTTCCGGCCGGACGGCTTGTGATAGCATGCGTCGGGACAGTTGGTAGACCAGGTCCAGGACCAAGCGGCTGCCCTCGGGGGTGGCTTCCATGACGACCCCGTCGCCAAAACCGCCCAACGGTATTATCAGCGGATCGGACGAACCAAGACTCGGGCAATGACGAACCAGGTAGATCGGGAACTCCCGTTCCTGCCACTCAAGGCCAGATAATTCCCGCAGAATATGCAGGATGTTATTCCCTTGCTGACTCCAGAGCTCTACCAGAGCGGAATCACTGCGTCCCACCCAGAGCATGTCCCGTTGCGCGGAGCGGTCAGAGTAGAGGTTTGGGAGAAGTGCCGCCTGAAGTTCCGTAGATCGGTCGTTGATGCTTACTTCCGGAATGGTCCCATCATACTTGTAGACGGAGTAGTATGTATCTTGAGCTGCTGCCGAAACAGCCAGCCCCAGCGTCATAACACAGATTGCGAGTACTCTTTTCATGCCTTATAAGAAACCGCTCCGGTCTGATTCGCGCAAGGCAAAATTAATTCACCGGCGGGGGAGGAGCAGGCATCGGAATCTTGCGCTGTGACGGCTCTACCAGTTCGAAATAGAACAGCGTATAGACGTTGAACAACGCCGTCCCCGTAAAGCCACCGATCACCAGCGACGCCGGCAAGCCGAGGATTATAACAAGCATAAGGGTGGGAATGAAGCCCATTCCCATTCCCAGCGCGACCAGCGCGATCGGAATTCCCATGATCATCCATACTATCGTGGCGGCTATCGCGATACCGATGTTCAGACCGATATTGATGAGGAAGATGATGATATTGTGCTGGGGATAGCGTCGGAAGAGGTGCCAGGCTTCCTCGATGGCATCGGCAATGCCGGCGTTGCGGACGACCATGGAGCGCTGGGCGAGGGCAGCCACATTGGTGACGGCCCAAATGAAGATAAGAAAACAGGGCACGAGAAACAGAGCGGCCAGAATTGTCAGGGCCCAATGAATCGCCACGGTCAGAACGATGATCAAGACCCCGACACCTATGGTCAGGATGACAGCTGCCGCCGTCAGCAGGACGAGGCCGAGCATGCGCAAGAAGAAGTCGATCCCGATTGAGAACGCCTGCCCCACGCGAAAAACTCCGTCTCCGCGCTTGATGCGGTTGACGGCATCGATCAGAGCCGGGATTGACAACAGGTGCATCGTCGTGAACACCAGGAACATCAGGACCGCCGCCAGGAGCAGAGGGGCCAGCAACTCCATCGGGAAATCCCCTCCACGAAAACCCATCCCCTGGACAGCATCGCGAAGGACATCCATTTCTTCGAAATCGAATTCTTTTCGGTCGAGCATGTCGAGGTTGAAGCCCGCAAGACCGCCGCCGGCAAACAGGCCGAAAATCCACAACAGCTTGTGGCGCCATGAAAGCTTGAACGATTCGGAAACAATCTGTCCGTAATCCACTTGCAATCTCCTCTTTTCCTAGATGCCCACTCAAGATACTCCCCTGCTTCATGGCTATTCAACTATATTTTTACCCATCCCGCTCGACCAGTCTTGAATCTTGCCCGAGGGACGGTTCCGCCGTATACAGCAGGCATTAAGATCGATTCGACCACGAGGTATACGATGAACTTTGTCAAAGGCCGATCTTTCGAGCGCAGCCTGGCCTACTGTCTGGCTACTTCGCTCTTCTTGGTCCTGTCCCTGGCCTGCAGCCAGCAGAACGACTCCGATTCTCAGCAAACGACCCCTGTCCCGGCCGAAAAACCGCGCGATAGCCTGGTCGTGGAGATAATCCCCGCAGATTCAATCGACGTCTTGTCGGCGCTTCAGATGGATCATGTCGTCGATGCCAAGAGTTCCGCCATGGGTGCCTTCGTGATCAGTATCGATAGTGTCGCCGGAGGCGGCACCAGCTATTGGCTCTATTCGGTCAATGGCGAAATGGCGCAAGAGGCCTGTGATCAAATGATAGTTGGCGCCGGGGATACTGTGCGATGGCACTTCCGCTGCACGGGGAACTAGTCCACCTTTCGCCACCAGAAATCTACCGGCGGAGGCGAAGCAATCGAGATAGATTGGCCGGGGCGCGGAGTTACGACGGCAACGGAATCAGTCTCGGCCGCAGCCAGCAATCGCTCCGGTGGTTCTGTCCAGCTGTGATAGGCCAGATTGAACGTCCCCCAATGAATTGGCAACAACAATTCGCCCCCCAGAGCGTGGTGGACTTCCACGGCTTGCTCTGGGTTGAGATGAATGTCTGGCCACAGCTCTGAGTAGGCACCGATCTTGAGCATGGTCAGGTCGAAAGGCCCATAGCGGCGACCGATTTCGGCCAGGCCGGGAAACTCGCCGGTATCACCGCTGAAGAACAGGCGATGGGCGGCTGTCTTGATGACCCACGTCGTGAAAAGGGTCGAGTTGGTGCCAGATCGAAAACCCCGTCCCGAAAAGTGTCGTGCCGGCGTAGCGATCAGGTCCAGACCTCCATCGCCGATCGTCAGTGAATCCCACCAATCGAATTCAACGATCTGAGATGAATCCACTCCCCAGCTATCCAGATGAGCTCCTACGCCCAACGGAACATAGAAGTTCACGCCGGTCCGAGCTAGGGCCTGAGCGGCCTCCATATCGAGATGATCAAAATGATCGTGCGAAACAATTACTGCATCGAGTCGCGGCAGGCTGTCTATCGAAATGGGGGGAGGGAAGAAACGAGTTGGTCCGATAATTGAGAACGGTGAGCAACGTTCACTCCAGACTGGATCAGTCAGAACCCGAAAGCCATCAATCTCTATCAAAAGCGTCGAGTGTCCCAGCCACGTGACCTGCACACCCTCGGGAGCTTTCTCTGCGAAAGTGCTGGTGGCGATCTCCACAACCGGAATCTCTCCGGTCGGGGTGCGCTGTTCGTTGCCTCGAAACCATTGCGAGAGCATGCTGCCATACTCACCCACACTGAATGCCATTTTGGTCGGAATGGGACAATCGAATTTAGCGCCGTCCCATTGCGACGACTCCTGAACGCGTTCCAGGCGCTCGCCAGTCGGTGACGCGCCAAACTGCGCCAGTCGGGCCGTAGAGAAATAGGCTACTATCAGGACTGCAACAACCAGAATACCGGCCACTATAATCAGCATCTTGATCAACCTCTTGAATTTGGCCATCCCTATCATCCCTTATTGTGGCTCGTCTTTGCTCAGCCAACGATCCAACCACTCCAACTGGTGTCTATACACCACGCGCTGGTTCTTGAGCTTGCCCACGCTGTGGCCTTCGTCGGGGAGATATAGAAACTGTGACGGTACTCCTTGGCGCTGAAGAGCCGTGAACATCTGCAGCCCTTCCCCGACATCAACCCGATAATCCTTCTGACCATGGATAACCATCGTGGGCGTTTTGAAGTTCCGGGCATAAGCCAGGGGGGAGGAGCGCCAGTATTCCTCGAAGTTATCGTAAGGCGTTCCCTTGGCTTCCCATTCCGGAAACCAGAGTTCTTCGGTAGTACCATACTCGCTGATCTGGTTACACGTTCCATCGATTGTCACCAGACAGCTGAAACGGTCGGTATGGCCGCAAATCCAATTCGTCATGAAACCACCATACGAACGTCCCAACGCTGCCATACGGGTTGAATCGAGGAAGTCACGTGTTGCCAGCAAATGATCGATGCCCAACATGAGATCCTCGTAGTCGCCTTTTCCCCAGTTGCCGGATACGTATTCTTTGAACTTCTGGCCATAGCCGACGCTGCCGTGAGGGTCGATTTGTGCTACGACATAACCTTGCGCCGCCATCAGCTGCGTATTCCAACCGTAGTAATTGAAATCCCCCAACCAGCACCATTGCGGACCACCATGGATCAACAACACCAGTGGGTATCCTTCGCTCGGATCAAAGCCCGTAGGACAAGTCAACCAACCATGAACCGAGTCACCGTTGAATCCCTCGAACCAGAAGGACTCTGCCTGGGTCACATCCAGTTCTGCCGTTATCGCCTCAGTGAAGTGGGTTAGCTGAGTCAAGATGCCCTCATCAATATCATACCGGTACAGCTCGTACGGCTGATCTGATAGTGAGCGTGACACGACAAGATAGGAACCGTCTGGTGAAACATCCTGTAAGCCGTAGACAGCATCGTCGAGGACCAAATCAGGCCGGGTACTCTCGACACGGACTCGGTACAGTTTTGATAGTCCGTGATCAATCGCCGTGAACCAGATCGCTGTGCTGCTAGGATCCCATAGAAACGTTCCGACGGCTCGGTCAAACGAATCCGTCGAGCTCCGTTCGGATCCTGTTTCGCGGTCGATAATGATCAAATCATGTTGGTCCGATTCATAGCCAGCCCGAGCTTGTTTACGATAGGCCAGGTAGCGTCCATCGGGGGAGTAGCGGGGCGTTGTCTCTAAGCCCGGTTCCTTGGTGAGCGGTAATAGGTGTCCGCTCGATAGGGCATAAGAGCGAAGGTCGTTATTGGGCCAGAGGGCCGGCGTGGAGTCGTTGGCGATCGATATTGCTATCTCAACGGCATCAGGGGATATCGCAATATCGTGACTGCTTCCGAGATAGCAGGTTGGTGCTTCGGGCAAGTTGGGTGCCATGGGGCGATGGGAACCTGTGGGCGGGTCAATCAGGAAAGGTCGGTAACTTCGGCCGTCCATCCATTGATTGTAATGTCGGACCATCAGTCGGTCGAATAGCATTGCCTCGACCTCATCTGCCTCCTCCTCAGCAATCCGACGCTGCTGACAGCTATCGGTATTGCAGTCCGGGTAGACCTTGCTGACTGCCACGATCGTGTTCGTCCTATCACAGAAGTATTCGGAGACGCCGTGTGGCAGACTTGTCAGCGGCCGTGGCGGTTGATCTGTGCCAAGGGGCAGCTCCCAAACTTGGGTCACTCCCTCATGGTCGGCGAGAAACCATAGCCGATCTCCGCCCGGTGACCAACATGGATCCGACTCGCCATCGCCAGCGGTGATCTGGAGCTGATTAGAACCGTCGGCGTTCATAAGCCACACGTGGCTTTCCGTCGAATCTGCCACCGCGTCAATCGTCTTCAGAACAAAGGCTATCTGTTGGCCATCCGGCGAGATTTGGGCCGAATGAGCGCGCGGGATGGAATACAGATCGTCATAAACAATCGGCCGGGCAGCCGCGGCAGAGGCCGCCAAGATGCCTGCAGCTACAATTGAGATAAGGCATTGATGCATGGTGACTCCTTCTCAACAATTGGTTGTGAAGGTCATTAAACCTGTCGTGGAGCGGTCTGTCAACTAATCACCGCAGTCAATCGCGACCGCCTTCGGGCACAAAGATAAGAACGGGCAACATTGCTCGGGATAGAGTATCGGGAAAGCCGGATCGGTCGGTGAGTGGAGCGGGTAGGCGCAGTCAGTCAACGGTCGATAGGTATACAATCGCCACCGCGACTACAACAAAGGCCGCGAAAATCATGAATATCAGCGATCGATTTGAGCCAGTCTGGGCCGGCTTGGGGGCGGTTGGCGCAGCCTGTTCGATCTTCTGAATTCGTTCGACCCAGCCATCCTCAACTCCAAGCAGTTCCTGTGATTCGGCCGGGACAGTCTGAGGTTCCAATTCAGCGAAGCCGGACTCGTCAACTTCCTCAACACGCAGAGCAAGGACGGTGATGTTGTCAGCGCCGCCGCGATCATTGGCCAGTTGAACCAACTCGGCGACCATCTTGCCGAGAAAGCCTTGCGCCGGGTTGGCGGCGGCGAAAATATCGTCGTCGTCAGCAAAACCGCAGAGACCATCGGAACAGAGAATGAAGGTGTCACCCGGGTGGAGTTTTGTTACGCGGTAGTCAACCTCAACTGTACTTCGGACACCCAAGGCGCGGGTGATAACGTTCTTTCCGATCATTCCCGTGGCGATATCATCGGGGACGTCATCCCGTCTAGCCAACTCTGCTACCCAGGAGTGATCCGCCGTCAGGGGAATCAGACGATCCTTCTCCAGCTTATAGGCGCGACTGTCACCAACATGAACGATAGTCGCGACGTCCATTTCCACAGCTATGGCGACGATAGTCGTGCCCATGCCGGACAGGCCGGGGTCTTTGCTGGCTCGGTTCTGAATCGCAGCATTGGCCAATCGGGTGGACTTGATCAACAACTCACCCGCGCGAGGCAGAGTCTGTCCGAGGCCCAGGTCCGGATCAGCCAGAAGTTCGTCATGAAAGTGAGAGAAGGCTGCCTGGACCGTTTGCGAAGCAGTCATCGAGGCTATTTCGCCCGCCTTGTGTCCACCCATGCCGTCGCAGACAGCATACACGTTGTGATCGCGATCGATATGAAGATAGTCTTCGTTGCCGGGCCGTACCAGACCAACATCGGTCTTGCCAGCCACTTCGATTTTCAACGGCACATCAAATCCATTCTGGTTGAGTGGGCTGGTACTCGTCGTTTCCAGCCCAATCGTCTTCTCTATGAGAGAATATCGCATGTAAAACAAACCACACAACAAAAAACCCCGGCCGTAACGGGCCGGGGTTTCTGCTTGGTTGTCAGATTCTATTTCAGTAAGGTCATCTTTCGAGTTTCAGAACCCATGTCAGTCTGGAGTCTGTAGAAGTACATGCCGCTGGCCAAGGCCGAGGCATTGTAGTCAATACGATGTACGCCAGCCGACAGAGTACCCATGTCAACCTGATCCACGGTACGACCGAGGATGTTGATGATACTCATCGATACCTTCGAGCTGCTGGGCAGGCTAAAGGCAATCGTGGTCGTCGGATTGAATGGGTTCGGGTAGTTCTGAGCCAGATCTACCTGGTTCGGCAGCAGGCCGCCGACACCATCCCAGACATCCGTCGGTGCCTGAGCGGTCAACTCCAGGACGCCATCAGCGGTGATATTGGGATCGGTATTGGATACGACTGAGTAGGCCAGAATGTCGACTTCGCCGCCAACGACCCAGCTCGGAAGGGTGACCTGGAAGTACAGCACACCGTCTTCACCAGGATGCAGGCTCTGATCGCCAGGCTGCAAAGTGATGTCCCAACCAACGGCCGAGCGGGCCTCGATATGGTATTCGTCGTCGACATTGCCATCATTAGTGAAACGGACATCAAACCGTACCGACTCATCTGCAGCGCCATAGCGGTCATCAAGCGGATCAACCAAAACGACGGCGAGATGTACGGTCGCGTTGGCGGTGGCGTTTACGCTGCCAGAGACACGCTCGGTCGGATCCAGGTGTGAGTAGACCTGGAAGCTGAGTTGATCGATCAAATCAGTACCAGGCCAGGTCGGAACACTTACATCGAAGTAGGTATAGACGGTTTCGCCCGGAGTGGCATAGACCGGATCGGCGGCCGGTGTGACTGTCCAGCCCAGGGCCGAGGTGACCTCGGTGCTGTAGAAGTCAAGACCGTTGCCGTCGTTCTGGACGCCAATCCAAAAACGTAGGGTAGAGGGTGTCGGGCCTTCCTGATCGAGCGGAGCATCAGCCAGGCTGAGGGCGATGATAGCGTCAGTCACGCCCAAATCGACTACGGCCGATTCTTGGTCGCGCCAAAGCAGATCACCAGTAATCACGGTCGTGGCAGCATCGCGGCCATTGACCTTGAAACTGATTGCCTCTTCATAAACGGCACCGTCAGTGGCGATAGTGTAGGGGTCATCGCCATAGACGAACATAGTTCCGTATACACCAGCCGAGTCCAGCTTGTTAGACACTTTGAAGCTACCGCAGTGAACGCCGCCAGGTGTGTAGGCATCAACGACCGATCCCAGTGGCGCCAGATTGCCGTTGTAGAGCACATCCCCGGTGAACTTCTTGAAGAAGGGGCTGGGATGAACATCGGCAACGGAGGCAGCAGCCAGGGCAAGGACCAGAACAGCGGCCAGAGTTATTGTAGGTTTGAAATATTTCACTTTTTCACCTTGTTTTATCTGCCGACCGGTTTTTACAACCGGCCGGGAGTTAAATGTAAATTCCTTGCTCATCCTATTTCAACAACATCATCTTACGAGTTTCAGTAAAGCTTTCGGTCGTCAGACGATAGAAGTAGACGCCCGAGGAGACCTGACCGCCGTCATCGGCGCGGCCATCCCAGCTCACTTCATTATACCCTGCAGAAGCCTCCGCATCAAACACTGTCGCGACCTGGCGACCAAGAATATTGAAGACCACTAGCTTGGCTTTTCCGGCTGTCGGCAGCGAGAAACCAATCACGGTGCTGGGATTGAACGGATTCGGATAGTTCGGCAACAACTGGAATTCACCCGGAAGGCCAGCGTCGGAGCCGGATTTGGCCGTCAGGGAGCCGATTTCCACCCGGTCGCCATTTTGGGTCCAGGTGAAGCTCTCGTTGGTTTCGATGCCGTCGATTCTCAAGGTGAAGCTATCGCCCGGACGAACACCATCCAGCTTGCTAGTGGTCTCGTCGTCGCCGTAGACCGCCATGAAGCCGAACAGGCCATCCTGCATCAGGGTGAAGCCGCCTACCATCGTTCCGGCGCTGTTATGAGCCGAAATGCTGGCTCCGGCTGAGATCGGCTTGTCATCAAGCCGCAGCTCGGTGGCGTAGATGTTCATCCAGTTCTGAGTCATCTGGAAATCGCTGGTAACCTTGGCCAGAGCAGCCGGTTGGCGGCTGATCTGAGGAGCCACAACGGGACCGCTGCCCGGGTAGATCAGAGTGCTGGGACGATCGACCCTGATCCAGTAGCCATGGCAGGAGTACATGCTCTCCAAGGTCTGGTGCACGACATCGCCAGGGACGTACTCTTCGTAGCCACTATCGTAGCCCAGAACGGCCTGGAGACCTGCTGCGAGGCTTGCCAGAGCGATCTCCGGATCCTCGGCGGGCGATGGCAGGTATGAAACCAGATTCCAACCCTCGTCAACCATGATCGGCGTCGTGGCTGGAACAGCCCGGCCGCGGATTTCCAGAGTAACCGGACTCGTGGTCTTGACCCAGTAGCCACTCATGTGATCAACGTGGCTCAGGTTAGAGAAGAGCGGCAGATCCGGATCCCAGGTCAGGCCGCCATTCTTAAAGGCGAGAACAACGTCGATGTCGTCAGCGATCGAAGCCAGGACCGACTCGATTTCGTCGTTCTCGGTATCAACTTGCCAGCTCACGAGATTCCAGCCTTCGACCAGGTCGCAGGAGTGAGGAACATCGTTGCTGATATCAAGGCAGATCTCGTGAACCGCGCCGTTGCCGGTCCACATCGGAGTGTACATCGGGAAGGCTTCGATGCCGTTAACATACAAGCGGATGATATCGCCTACTTCAGCACCTTCGTCGATACCCGCAGTGTACGGGTCATCGTGATAGACGGGCATGAAGCCGTAGGCGCCGGTCTCGCTGACCGTGAAGGTTCCGCAGTGAATACCGTCAGGATCGAAAGCATCAATGACTGAACCGATCGGCATCGCCTCATTCATGAATAAGTTGGACTGGCAGTAGAAGTTGACCCACTGGTCGGTCGGGAAGACATCTTCGATCGGCGTAAGAACGATCAGGACGCCGTTGTCGTTGAAGTCGAGGTTCTCAACCGTAGCTGGGTAGTAACCTTCTTTGTGGGCGTACAGGTCGAACGGAATGACGCTCGTATTGAAGAACTCAAACAATCCAGTCGGGTTCGAGCTTGTCATCTGAGCGGCCGAGCCAACCGGGAAGTCAGCCCACAGCTCAATCGTAGCACCTTCAATAGCGTTCATGTCGGGGTCAACAACGTAGCCGCAGATGTAGTCTTCCAATGGGCCGATGATCAGGCCACCAGGGATGACCGTTGCTTCGACCGGCTCAAAGACAGAGCTGTTGTAGCAGTCTATCGTGAAGATGGCGTCGAAGGCTTCAATGGCGTGGAAATTCTGGTACGCCATATGGTCCACCGTGAACCAGAGCGTCAGAGCTGTTCCGGCACCCGGAGGAAGGATCGTACCGTCGCCGGCGGAAGCGGTTACGGTAATGGCCCGATCGACCACGCTCACGGAGAGCTCAGTCCAGTCGGCGAGTTGCGAACCAGCAAAGGAAGCGGAATCGAACTCAAACTGGTCAGTGTAGTACTTGAATCTAGCGGACAAAGCATCCAGGTCGCAGGGGTGTTCGATCGTTATCGGAACGCCCACGCGGGCACCGGGTACGGTCGGCACGGTCGGGATGTGAAGGACATCTTCCTCGGATACATCCGGCAGGACCTCAAGGTAGACCGTGAAGAATTCGGTCGGCGGATCGCAAACGTCCTGGCCACTGGCGTCCAGCGCCACGACGGTCGAATAGACACCGACCTCAAGGCCATACGGATCGACAGCGATGGTGATCGGAGCATCGGTGCAACCTGTTGGGGCAACCGAGAACCAATCGAAGCCGCTGCTCTGAATGATATTGAAGCAGAACGGATCATCCGTCGAAGAAACCGTCAAGAACTGCGAAGGCAGCGCGCTCATGTCGCTCAGCAGTCTTGAGAAGTGGAATTCGTTGTCGGAGAGAATGATATCGGAGCACGTGTACTGCTCGATCATGATCTCTATATCGCATATTGCGGGTTCACAACCAGGATTGACGCCATGAGCCGTCACTTGAATGGTGTAGAAGCCGAGTGTGTCGACTGGAATGCAAAGAGTATCGTTGGCCCAGGTGGCACCATCGAGATCGATCGTCACTTCGCCCGCATACTCAATCGGGAGGTAGAAGCAGCATTCGCAGTTGACCGGGTTGCCGCAGACTTCGTGCATCCAAATCTCGGTCGGGCACGCAATCACGGGCGGGTTCGGACAAGGGTTGTCCTCCACGGTGATGTCGATCGGGCAACGCGACTCGCCGCCGACGCTACGGTAGGCGACCAGAGTCAGGCCATAGTCACCGGGTACGCTGGCATCAAAACACAGTTGATCGGCGGACCAGCTCACGACCCAATCCGCGGTAGCACCTTCGATCCAGACATCGTCCGCATCGGACACTGCCAAATCAATGCACCAGAGATCGCCGGCGTCCATCTGAACCACAACTGGTCCATCAGGACAGTCAATATCCGGAGCACCGACGATTTGCACATTGACCAGGGAAGTGTCTGTGCCTGTGGCGCCGCAGAGGTCAGTGACCTGCGCAACGACGGTGTAGAGGCCAGTGGTCATCGGCGTGAAGGTTATCGTATTGGCCAACGTGTCGATCGTAGCGCCCGCGGGAGAGAGGACACTTTCCAGAGTGATGTCGCCATCGGCGTCATCGGTCGTGTAGGCCAAAATGATCGGGGCGGGGGCAGGAATGGCCTGCGGAGCGAGATCTACGACATCGACAGTGGGGGCACTGTTGAGGTCAACCAGGACATAGACCGTGCAGCTATCGGTGCCAGCACAGTTCTCAACGGCGACTTCAAAAGTCATGACACCGCTCGTGGTGGCATCGAAACAGAGCTGACCATCAGCCCAGGTTCCGCCGCCGTGCACTCTAACGTCATCGGCTCCGGTGATATCGAGGCTCGTGCAGTAATTGCCGGGATCGCAGCCCTCTATCAGAGCAGTATCGATCGGGCACGTGATAGCCGGCAGGGCGGCGATATCAACGTTGACGGTCACAACACACTGGTATGACAGGGCACAGGGCTCCTCAGAATGCGCCGTAACTATGAACTGATACGAACCAGCCGTATCCGGCGTGAAGCAAAGCTGGTCGGCACTCCACGTAGCATCGCCGACAATGTCGACCATGAAGGCATCGGTGATCGGGAGATCGACACAGATTTCCTGGACCGTGCAGATGCTCCTATCGATAGGTGCCAGCGGGCAGTCGATCTCAGGAGCTACTATAATCGTAATGTCGACGCTGCTGGTGTCAGCGGTAGTGACACCGCAGAGGTCGGTAACTTCGACTATCACTTCGTAGATACCAGTAACATCTGGTGTGAAGGTAACGGTATTGGCGATCGTGTCGATCACCGCGCCAGCCGGCGACAGGACCGCTTCGCCCAAATCGTCCAAGTCTTGGTCACTGGTAGTGTAGTCCATGACGACAGCAGTCGGCTTACAGAAGGTCGCTGGATCAATATCAACCAGGTTTACCGCCGGAGCATCATTCAGATCAACTTCGACCCAAACCGTGCAGCTATCGGTACCAGCACAGTTGTCTGCGGCGACTTCAAAGGTCATTACGCCACTGGTGGAAGCATCAAAGCACAGCTGACCAGCCTCCCACGTGCCACCATAGACTCTTACGGTATCAGAGCCGGTGATGTCTAGGGACAGGCAGTAGTTGCCAGGGGCACATTCGGTGACAAGGCCGGTGTCGGCCGGGCAGGCGATGACCGGTGATTCGGCGACATCGACAGTCACGGTGACCACGCATTCGTCGGTCAGGTCGCAAACTGCGTCAGAATGGGCCGTGACGGTGAACTCGTACGTTCCAGGCCCAGTCGGAGTGAAGCACAACGTGTCGTTGGCCCAGGCGCCGTCGCCAGAAACCTCAACCGTTGCGGCATCGGCTATGAGCAATTCAACGCAGACTTCTTCTAGCGTACACAGCGATACATCAATGGTATCGGCCGGGCAAGTGATCGCCGGTTGGGTCGGATAGCCTATACTAACCGTCACGTCGCAAGGAACCATGCCTCCATCGTTGGTGGCCTCGATATGGACGTTGTAGGGTCCTTCCGTTGCTGGAGCAGTGAAGCAGATTTTGTTGTCGGCCCAAGTAGCACCAGCGATGTCGCCTGTCACTACTACCGAGTTGGCGTCAGTAATGGCTAGATCAAAGCAAGTGTCCTGGACAGCGCACAAGTCTAACGTCACGGGTTCAGTCGGGCACTCCACTACCGGCGGATCGATTACAATTTCGCCAATAGTGTAGCAGTATGGTCCGCCCCAATTCGGTTTTACATCGGGGTAGGTTGGCTTTCGACCAGCCCACTTCCAGACACCGGAGTTTCGATAGAAGGCGGAATCAAGACAGATCTCACCACCAGCATCGGCCGTTCCAATAGGGCCGATAGTAATGGTGTGAGTGATGTCATTGAAATCGGCGTCCATACCGAAGGGACTCATCATCACGGCACCGGCCAAGCCCACCGTATCTGCATCACTACCAGTGATACTATGGTGGGAGATGCTCCAGATCAATTCGAAGTTGGCCTGGCCAATCGTACCGGTGGTGTCGATTGCCGTTCCTGTCCAGCTGGCGCCGCTGGGAGAATACACATGGAACCCATTGGTAATTCCGGCGTATTGAGCCCCTTCGGCGGCCATCCTGATGTGAAAAGTAATCGGCACTTCCATGTTTACCGCGCCTGGTGCAGCCAGCCCGTCGACATGATCGACGGAGATGGTCTGGGCATTTGCCAGACCAAATGAGGCGGCCAGAACCAGAGCGGCTAGGATAAGCACTCGTAATTTCATCTTGCAATTCTCCTGATATTATCTGCAAACATTTTACATATTGCAAAATCAGAGTCGGACCTCGGTCGTTCATCCGCCCCGATCCGGACCGCTAATACGCCGTCATAGCAAGCCATCAGAGAGATCTCAGACCTCTTTGGGGCTGCCAGCGACAGGATAATGGGGTTCACCAGAAGACCCCACAAGGCCATGTATAGGCCTGTTATCCAGCGGCTTAGGACCTCGGGCAGGTGACCAACCCGACTTTCGTTAATACTTCGCGTCAATCGACCCTCCTAACGGGCAAAAGGGTGGACCATACTCATGACCAACTCTGATAGACCAAGTACATAGTTCAATACCATAGGCTTCTTGAGCAACACCTATGCCAGAACCAATATCGAAGTAACTCTCGTCACGACCTCATGTGCGGTGAGGTGTGATTTAAGGGAGTATTTACATCACCAAAATATAGCCCTGCTGAACATCTTAGTCAAGGATTTAGCATTTGAACGGTGCCCTAAAACCGGCTACTGGCGGGACTTTGCGCTGTTTTAGGGATGGCGTAAGCGGTACCGGCGAACGGCAAAAAAACTCAAGACCAGAATCGCCCCGATGAGGTCGGCCAAGACGTCCCAGCCGGAACTATACCGGCCGGGAATCATCGACTGGAACCATTCATCGAAGACAGCATAGCCTGACACGAAGATGGCCGCCATGAGAAAGGCCAGAGTAGCGCGGCCGGTCGGAACCAGATTGCTGAATGATCGGAAGGCCAAAAAAGCGAGCAGAGCATACTCAAACAAGTGTGCCAGTTTGTCAAAAGCGATCACCTTCAGTTCAGGCGTGCGCAAGTTAGGTATCGATGAAACAGCGATAATCGCTGCGCTATACATGATGAGAGGCAGGTGGTACTGGGCGAAACGAACCCAGCCCCGCTTGTTGCCAGAGTTGCTTTCCATGTCCCATGGTAAAACATATTGTTGCTTACCGTCAACCATTATGCTAATCAAGAACCGTAGTAATATGGCTAGTGCAATACATGAAATGGCAATGAGACACGGCCACCGAGGCTTTGGTGCGGATCCGGCTCGGCATGCTCGACGACTCGGCGTTGCGCTGGCGGCCCTGGTCGGTGTGGTCGCAATCGGCACGATTGGATTCATTCTGATCGAGGACATGTCCCCCCTGGATGCGTTCTACATGACGATCATTACCCTGTCCACGGTTGGCTACGGCGAGGTGAAGCCGCTTCATCCGCTTGGCAAAGGTCTGGCCATGTTCATAATTATCTACGGCGTTGGGGTCGGAGCCTACGCGGCCACGGCGCTTGGCCAGATGGTTGTCGAGGGGCAGTTCAAAGAAATGTTCGGAAGGAGGAAAATGAATACCAAGATTGGCCATCTGTCCAAACATTGCATCATCGCCGGCTTCGGACGAGTAGGCCAGCAGGTGGCTCAAGAATTCAGCCGTCGGGGAGTGCCATTTGTAGTGGTTGAGCGCGACGAAAGTTCTTTGAAGCGCCTTTTTTCATGCGGCTACCTGTTCGTCGAAGGCGAGGCCACCAACGATGAAACCCTACTGGCGGCAGGCATAGACAGGGCGCGGACTTTGATATCTACTCTCCCGGACGAAGCCCAGAACGTCTACTTGACGCTCAGCGCCCGGGATATGAATAGAGATCTCAGTATCATTGCGCGGGCTGATTTCGAGGGTGGTGAGAAGAAACTGATGAGAGCCGGGGCCAGCCACGTCGTCTCGCCTCATGTCATTGGTGGCCAACGGATGGCCATGGCCTCACTGCGCCCCAACGTGGTTGACTTCATGCACATGACTTCGATCGGCAAGGAAGGTCTTTCGATCGAAGAGATCGTCATTCCTGTCGGCAGCCCTCTATCAGGCAAGACACTCATTGAGTCCAATCTCAAAGAATCCTACGGGGTGACAATCATTGGCATCCGCCGTCCTTCGGGGAAATTCGACATCGCGCCCGGTCCCAAGACTACTCTTGACGAGACCGATACGATGGTTGTTATTGGTCCCGACGAAGGCCTCGAACGGATGGGCAAAGATCTCAATCACCGACCTGCGTAGCCTGTCTATATAGTCACAGTCCCTTGAGAGAACTCCGTGTGAAGTACGCCCCGAACTGCTTCAAGTCTCCACAAAAGCGATCAGGTTGGCCCGATCGACTCCATATTCGGCGGTCTGACTCTTGAGTTCGAAACCCATTGCGGCGTTGATATGCTGCATCGGCTCATTGACCGAGCGCGTCCATGTCAGGACTCGTTCGTGTTCCCGGTAGTCCCGCATTATCTTGTAGTAGATAGCGGCCTTCAGCCATTTGGCCAACCCTTGACCTCGGAATTCCCTCGCCACTCCGGTCATGTGCTGATAGACGGTTTGTGGTTGCAGTCGGTTGACCGAGGCATCGGTCAGGCCGATGATCTTGTTGTGGGGTGAGAAGAGCAAGACATAGTAGGCCGCGATGCCATTCTCGCGCCTCCAGGAGTCGAGGCGCTTCAGCTCCCGCACATCCACCTGGACAGGATTGTTCTCCGGTCGTTCCGCCGGAATGTCGCGGCCAACCACAGTCAGAAACTCAGCGATAGGTACCCACAGCTCATCCGGGATCGTATCAATGACCTCCAGGCGCAACTGTTTGTGGCACGGAGGGATTTCCGTAAGCCATTGGTCGAGGGTTGCGAAAGCCACTTTGTCAGGTTTGAGGACGTATTCGTTCAGGTTGGCAATCAGTTCGGCCGGCCACATCCAGGCGATCTGGCCCAGTCTGTTGTTCACCGGAGTATAGTAGAGGCGATCTGCGGCCAAGTGATCCATGCGCTCAAGGATCCAGCTTGTAATGGCTACTGCGAACGTAGGTGGCAACTGGTCATAATTGTAGTCGAATCGGGAACCAACCATCTGATCGGACGTGCCCGCGCCTCGAACCCGGAACTCTATCCAGCCGACCATCTTGCCCGACTCCATCACCACGCTATGGCGGTAGTTGGGATCGCCGGCCAGGTAGGATGACATCCGTTTCTTGAACACCGCCCAGCTCGGAGTACGACACGGTGAGTCGTAGCGTTCCTTGAGAAGTCGTAATAGAGCATGGAACTGCTGCCATTGTTCATCACCGAACGGCTCGGAGTCTATCGATATGATTTCGTACATAGAGGGCAATATAGAGCGGTGGGGGAAGGATTTCAAGCCCTATGGAACTCACGATTGTGGACATGAAAAAACCGGTGGCCCAAACAGCCACCGGTTGATAATACTGAGTCAGACAATCCTGACGACTACTCTGATGCTTTGCCTTCATCGTCGGATGAAGCATCATCCTTGGTCTCTTTAGGAGGAGTGGCCTTGGCAGCATGCTGCTGGGCAACCATGTTCTTGAGTGCCTCCGGCATGGCGTCTTCCATAGCCGTAGTCGACGAGGACGATTGCGGCGGGGGAGGCGGCGGGGGAGGCGGCGGAGTCGGTCGGGCAGCTCTTTGCGGAGCAACCTTCTGCGGCTTCACCTCGGTGGGAGTCTCATCGCCGGCCGGTCGCGGCTCGGCGCCACCGGAACGCTTACGATAGTAAGCCTGTTCGGACAGCACGACTTTGCGCTGACCCTTATCCAACTCCACTATCTGCAACGGGATCACTTCGCCCTCTTTGTAGAAAGCATCCGGGTCTTCCTTCTCGCGACGACTCAACTGAGCCATGGGCACGAAGCCCTCGACTTCACCGTCAAGATCAACCAACAAGCCGCGGTCGAGAACCTTGGCCACGGTGCCCAGGCAATCGGCGGTGACAGAGTACTTCCGGGCGATCTCTGGCCACGGATCGTCACTGAGTTGCTTGTAGCCGAGAGAAATGCGTCGGTTTTCGTGGTCGATCTTGAGGATCTTCACGCGCACCGAGTCACTCTTCTTCATGACTTCGGAAGGATGCTGAATCCGACGGGTCCAAGACATATCGGAGATATGCACCAAGCCGTCGATGCCGACCTCAAGCTCAACAAAGGCGCCGAAAGCGGTCAAGTTGCGGACCTTGCCCTCAACCACCTGGCCAGGCGGGTACTTTTCTTCGATGGTGGCCCACGGATCCGGCTCCATCTGCTTGATACCAAGCGAGATCTTCTCGTTTTCCTTGTCCACCGAGAGGATGATTGCCTCGACTTCGCCGTTGACATTCATGATCTTCGACGGATGTTTGATGTGCTGAGTCCAGGACATCTCGGAAATATGAATCAAACCTTCGACGCCCTTTTCGAGCTCAACGAAGGCACCATAATCGGTGATTGAAACTACCCGACCAGTGATTTTCTTGCCGAGCTGATACTTCTGCTCGACGTTTTCCCACGGGTAGGGCATCATCTGTTTTAGACCGAGCGAAATGCGTGATGTGCGATCGTCGAAATCGAGGATCTTGACATCAATCGTCTCGCCCAGGTTGACCAGCTCGGAAGGATGACGAATCCGGCCCCACGACATGTCGGTAATATGGAGCAGACCATCAACGCCGCCGAGATCGATGAAGACACCGAAATCGGTGATGTTCTTCACAACACCCTGGCGAATCTGACCCACGCCGATCTCACTGAGAAGTGAGCTGCGCATTGACTCGCGCTCTTCTTCCAGAACGATTCGTCTTGAAATTACGATATTGCGCCGGGTCTTGTTGATCTTGATGATCTTTACGTCCATCGATTGGCCAATTAAGGCATCGAAATCGGGAACCTGGCGTAAGGCCACCTGAGAGCCAGGCAGGAAGGCATCGACACCCATGATGTCGACTACCAAGCCGCCCTTGATGCGACGAGCCACGACTCCAGAGATCTGGTTGCCGGAGTCATGGACCTCCCGAATCTTATCCCAGACGCGCATGAAGTCAGCTTTTTGCTTCGACAAGATAAGCTGGCCGTTGGAGTCTTCGATTTGCTCCAAGAACACTTCGATCTGGTCGCCCACCTTGATATTCAGCGGTGTCGGGAATTCACTGATCGAGATAATTCCCTCGGACTTGAAGCCCACATCGACAATAACATCGTCACGGGATACACCCATGACCGTTCCGGCTACAACTTCACCTTCTTTGATATCTTTGATGGTGGAGTCGTACATGTCGATCATGGCCTGCCAATCTTCGGGCTCATAAACGACACCAGAGATGTCGGTGATCTTGACGGCTTCGACTTCAGGCTCGAAGTGCCGTTCGGGCATGTCGGAACGAACTTTGGCTCTTTCAAGCACCCGCTGATGGCGGGCCGTGACCTTACGCTCCGCTACTTGCCGTTCGACTCTTGTTGGGCCTTGCGCCGGGGCGGCGTCGGTGCCAGTCCTGGTGATTTTGGTCTTGACCTTTTTGGTCTTTTTGGCCGTGGTCGCCTTGCGCTTAGATAGCTTGGCGCTCGGACTGGTGTCCGTGGTCCTGTTTAATTCTGCCATTGATTTGTAGAGAACCTCCTTCAAGGACCTTCGACAGTTTGAATTTTTTCTCCTATAGAAGGGAGAAAACCGCCGAAGGGGGCGCGAGGAACTTGGCAAGATGTTCCTCAGCAGCGCCTATATAGCAAAAAACCTCAGAATTCCAAGCGGTTTCTTGGTGTTTTTGCCTCTATGACTCATCGGAAAGCCGCTCGGCCGGCTTGAGGCTATCGCGGATCTTCGCAATGCGTTCCATGACATTGTTAGACAGGGCCAGGTAGCCCTGCTTGTCGGCGGTGTAGGTTGCCACTTCGGAGGCTGTCAAGGGTTCGCCGAAGGTGAGGCTCATACGCTCACGCCGCCTGAAACAATCGGCTAAGCTATTGCTGCCATGCACGTAAGCGGGGACTATGGGGCAGCCAGCACGGAGCGCGATCATGCCCAGACCGGGCTTGGCCGGCAAGAAACTCCCTTTGCGGGCTCGCGTGCCCTCGGGGAAGATCAACAATCCCCGTCCCTTCTGGATCATCTTCACACAGGTGTCGAGGGCGTGTCGATCGACCGTGCCACGACGAACCGGAAGGGCATGGAGACCCTTTAGAAACCAACCGATCCCCGGTTTGAAGAGTTCTGTCTTGGCCAGATAATAGAGGCCACGCATACACCAGCCCCCAATGAGGGGCGGGTCATAATACGAAATGTGATTGGTCGCGAGGATGAACCCGCCCTGGCGAGGGACATGGCTCGTACCCGTGATACGTATTCCAAACAGCAGCTTGCTGGCCAGGCGCATTGAGAGCCACACGAAATAGTAGGCGATTACCATTCTATTTGAAGAGAGACCGCATCAAGGCGACGATGTGATCGATCTGCTGCTCAATGGTCAGATCGGTTGTGTTTACCACTATGGCGTCCCGGGCGCGACGTAGCGGGGAATGGGCGCGGTTGGAATCGAATTCATCGCGGCGAGCAATATCGGTCTTCTGTTCTTCCAGATTAGTATCCACTCCTTGACCGACCATGTCGAGCAGGCGGCGGCGCGCTCGCTGTTCGACCGAGGCATCGAGGTAGATCTTAAGGTCAGCATTGGGGAAGACGACTGTCGTAGTATCTCTGCCCTCAGCTACCACCGAACCCTTGCGCGCAATCTTCTTCTGTCGGGCGACCATAGCTTCGCGGACACCGGGATGAGCCGCGACTTCAGACACTCGTCGGGTGACCCTTGGGCTACGAATCTCGTTGGTGACGTCTTTCTTTTCGATGAAGACCTTCTGGACCTGATTGGCTCCGCCAATGAACTCTATCAGAACTTTCTCTGCCAGGGCTGTCAAAGCGCTGGCATCGTTCGGATCGACATCTTTGCTCAGGGCCAGCCAAGTCAGGGCTCGGTACATTGCTCCCGTATCCAGATACAAATACCCAAGTTTGGCCGCCAGGGCCTTGGCCGTGGTCGATTTTCCGGATCCGGCCGGACCATCAATGGCAATTGTCTTGCCTGCCAAAGAAGGTAGGTTGAGTCGCTGGGTCTCCATGGATTGATGGTAAAGTATCTGGTCCTAAAAGGCAACTCGAATCTGCGCGCGGTCGATTGCTGAAACCCGCGCTGAACAAATAAAGTTATATATCGTATATTTGTGAAGGTCGGTGGTTGTCATGGCGTTCTGAGAGGCTATATTGGCCGTCGACAAATTATGGGTATGCATACTTGCACGTTATGATTCGACAACAGGCCGCGACTGCTCTTCTCTGTCTTATGACCCTTCTGGGGGCTGTTTCTTCCATGGCCCAGCGGGCTCCGGAGATTGATTACCAGATTCATATGAACGGCCGATTCTGGAATACCGTGAACAACAACGGTGTGATAGGGAATATCTATGGCGGCAGCATGCCTCATGAATACCTCACGGCGCCATCGTTTACCTATCCCAACTACAGCAAGGTGTCGTATGGTAACTATATGGGTCTCTGGGTCGGGGGCGTTGTGAACGGTGATACGCTGGTAACTACCGCGATCGACGACGCTGGCAACAGCGAGTTTTGGCCGGAGTATAGTCCCTTCGGTGATTTCGAGGTCCGGTCGAACATACCGAATTCGCCTGACTATTCATACAATGCTCGAGCCGAAATCGAATTCCGAACGGTTTACACTGATACTTTTGACAATGAAGGCTTCGTACCCTATTCAACCTACGACTACCGTCGCCACCAGCCGCTCAACATTGCCGTAGTCCAGACTTCATATTCCTGGTCGACATCATATGCGGCTGATTTCGTTCTACTGGATTACAAGATAGTCAATCTTTCGCCGGACACGATATACGACGCCTGGGTTGGGATGTACTACAACGGTCTGATTTGGCATCGCGGTGAAGCGACCTTCCTGATACCGGATGAGACCGAGGGCTATTTGTATTCGGCGCCTTACGAGTTCGAGGGTTTGGACGATGAGTTGCTTCGGATTGCCTGGACCGCCGACCACGACGGACAGGTTGCCAACTTCCCCTGGCGCATGCTCAATAATCCGCACGCACTCGGCGTGGCTCCCTTGCGTACTCCGCGAGGGGCTTATCGCAACAACTTCAATTGGTGGACGCGGGGGCGAAACTACAGTTGGGGACCTCGGATGGAGGGAACGGTGGAGTATCCTTTTCGATCGTTCCCAGTGGGGTTAGGCGTTCCCCTGAGTGATCGGAATCGTTACTACCTTATGTCCAAACCGGAGATCGACTACTCCGGCCTGGAGGCGGCTGTTGATCATAGGAAGGAGGGTTGGCTGGGGAGGTCGCGCTACTCGAGGGAGATCGCCAAGGGCCACAGTGTGGAGTTTCTGACGTCTTTTGGACCGTTCGATCTGAGGCCGGGAGAGAGCGATACGCTGACGGTCGTTCTGGCCATCGGTACCAACATCCACTCCGACGCTAATGGCTGGGACAAACTTCATGATATCTACGATCCGTACCCCTTCATGGATTACCTGAGGTTTGATGATCTGGTTTCCAGTGTTCGCTGGGCGCGCATGATCTACGACAATCCTGGCTTGGACACCGACGGAGATGGTGATTCGGGCAAGGCGGTGTGGTACCATAACGAAGATTTGGGCGATAGCGTGCGCGTTTTCTATGAAGGTGACGGCGTGCCCGATTTTCGCGGCGCTACCCCGCCTCCGCCACCTCAGCTGCGCATTACGCCGGAGAAGAATCGACTGGTGATACGTTGGAATGGGCAGGTTACCGAAACGGCTTTGGACCCGATGACCTTCGCCCAGGATTTCGAGGGCTACCGCGTATATTTGTCGCGCTCCCGATCCGGCCAGGAGGCGATGCTGCTGAGCTCATGGGATCGTGAGACCTTCAATCGCCACCACTGGAATGACACCCGACGTTCCTGGGAAAACATGGATCTGCCTTTCACCCGCGACTCATTGGAGGCCATCTACGGCCTTGGCTTCGAGCCCGCGGACTATCCCTATGAAGAACCGCTCGTTTGGCGCGGCGGGCTGTACTATTTCAAGGACGTTGACTACAATCTCTCCGATCTATCCAATCCTCAGGGAATTCACAGGCTCTATCCTGATGCGATCCTCGACTCCTCCGATGTGGACGAGGAAGGTCGTTTGCGTTACTACGAGTATGAGTACATCATAGAAGATCTTCTGCCGACCGTGCCGTACTATGTGACGGTTACCGCCTTCGATTATGGTCATCCGCCGCGGAAGCTGGAACCCTTGGAATCACAAATCGAACCCTACCTGGTCGAGGCCTTCGCAGCCAGCCAGGGAGATGATACTCGCCCCGAGGGTAAGTTGGCCGTCTATTGTTATCCCAACCCGTATCGTATCGATGGCGGCTACTATCCTGGCGGGTGGGAGAACCGACTCGACGAATACGCCCCTGAGCGGGCCCGCAATGTCTGGTTTGCCAACTTGCCAAACAAGTGCACGATCACTATCTATTCTCTGGACGGTGACCTCATAAGGCGTCTGGATCACGATGAACCTGCGGGCGGTGGCAGGGCTTCGATTCATCGCTGGGATATGATCAGTCGCAATACCGAAGCCCTGGTCTCGGGGCTATACTACTGGGTTGTGGAGTCAGAGTACGGTGACCAAATCGGCAAGTTGGCCATCATCAAGTAGTTCTCTAACCGCGATTTACCTATTGACGTTTTTGCCTGCGGACCTTAAGTTCTGGGTAGCATGTCGCCAAACAAATCACCTATCACCGCCACTTTGTTTTGCCTGACGATGTTCGTCTGGCTAGTGGTCGGTTTTTCGCCTGAAACTCGAGGCGACGACATCCTCCAGAAAGACGACCCCCGGAACGTTTTAAGCCAAGCGTCCTACTATCCCTGGCTCGACTACGCCCTGCACGACAACAACAAGCTCTGGACGGTAGTCAACAACGACGGCATTATTGGCAACTATTTTGGATTTGATTTCAAGGGGCAGAACAAGATTTCCCCGACCCTCTATTATCCCCGCTACAGTCGAGTCCAATATGGTTACTGGCTGGCTCTCTGGGTCGGGGGCGTGACTCAATCTGATACGTTGGTGTCAACCGCCCTCGACTGCTATGATCACGGGTTCAATCCTTGGTACTGGTATGGCTATCCGATCGAGTTCTGGCCCGACGGCTATCCCTTCGGCGGCATGGTTCAGAAGTCCAATGTACCCAGCTCTCCGTTCTACGATTCGACAGCGCTGGCTGAGTACCAGGCCACGGCGGAATTTGCCGACACCTTGAAGTTCGCATCCTATATGCGTGACAATCCGTATGATTTCCGCGATCACCAGCCGCTTGGGATCAAGGTCACACAGACCAGCTACACCTGGTCGGCCAAGTACGCCCAGGACTTCATGCTGATCGACTACACT
>CAZHDS010000012.1:0-32191 GCA_964531495.1 uncultured Ignavibacteriales bacterium | reverse complement strand
GACCGTGAGCGCGATATCACTTACATAAGTGTAGAGGCCATTTGCATCCACTTCCCAAGCTAAAGTGCGGCTCTGTTCGGCAAGCTGATCCAGACGCTCTTTGCTCTCGCGAACGATCGCCTCACCCGTCTTGCGCTCCGTTACGTCAAGAATGATTGCGACAAATACCGGTCTGCCGTTCAGTTCTGATAGCTGAAGATGAATTTCAACATCGTATTGAGATCCATCTTTTCTCTGATGGACAGTATCAAACCTTACGATTTCCTTGGAGCCGTCCCTCAACGGTTCAACAAGTTGCGCAAATTGCTCTCTGGTGACATTGGGTTTGATGTCCAAAGGCGTTAGCTCGGCAAGTTCACCGGCTGTGTATCCAATGTTGTCACGGGCTCCGCAATTCACCTGAGTGAACTTAAATGTCTCAGCGTCAAAGATGTATATTTCATTGAGTGATCTCTCAACAATCTGAGCCAAGTCGCGCGAGTTTTGCTCCGCTTGCTTGCGGTCGGAAATATCTCTTACTGTGGCCTGTACAACTCGTTTGCCGCTCAGCTCCATTGCGGAAATGAGCACTTCTGCCGGAAAGGGCTCTCCCGTATCATCACGCTTATGCGTCCATTCGAAACGGTTACTTCCCTCACGCATGGCCTTCTCAACTTGCTCATTTGCAGCTGCCATCGACTCACTGCCGTCAGATTGCTTGGCAGGGGACAGGTCCGCGGGGTGCTTTGTGCAGAATTCCTTTTCGCTCGCAATTCCAAACATCGACAAGGTAGCCTGATTGCAGGCGAAGAACCCTGTCTCATCGAGCATCATGATAGCATCACCTGTTGACTCGTAGATCGTACGGAACCGCGCCAGGCCTTCGCTGACTTCTCTCTGGGATTCCAAATGAGAGCGGGTGATGAACCACACGATCAATACTGAGGCGGCCAGTCGAAATGCATGCCACTGCCACCACCCGCCGTTCCACAGTGAAGAGTGTGCAAAAGTCAGCCCGGCCAAACCGAACAACGCGGTCAACACTACCAGCAGAAGGTCCTCCGTCTCTCGTAGACAATAGTACTTCCAGGAGAAGTACACCGTGGCCACCAGGAACAGCACTCCGGCTAGGACATTCATGAAGATGGCCGCGACGGTGAACTCTCCGTATCGCACCATCTCCGGTAGCGCCTCTGGCCGGACAAGGGACAAAGCGCCAAGCATGATGGTCCCGCCGGCCACGAGCCATACCGCCCATTTCTCTCTCAAGGTGTCGGAAATCCACGCAGAGCCCCAGACCAGGGCGACACCAATACCTCCCGCCAGGCCCGCGGCGCTGTGTAGAAACACAAAGGACTGGCTAGGCGTAGATAGTCCGTGATACGCATCCAGAATGCCCATGCCCAGAAAGCCCAGAGCTGGGAGAACAAATCGTGTCCCGCCCGCCTTGCGGCTAAGCCGACGCAGAAAGAGCGCCATGTACACGGCTGCCGCAGATCCGATCATCTCGATGCTTGAGTGCACCGGCTCATTCGCCCAGAGCCATCGGGACAGCCCGTCGTTGTGAACCTGACCGTACCAAAGCCCGCCTATGCCCAGAACGATCCCCGCCAGAATAACTGGGACCCGCTGCGCTCTGATCGCCCTGCAAAGCCCTAATCCCCGCTCGGTCAGTTGCTGTCGAATAAGATGACGCATCTTGCTTGTCATGGATGTCATCAGTCCCTCTTCACTCTTGGATCGAGTCCCATCGAATAAGCTACCTGCCGAAATCACCGCGAGACTGAGTCAATGTCGCGCAGAGGCTTGGCAGCCAACCTCAGATATGGGTTGGCGTAGCTCCTTTCCTCCCGTTCTCTCGTCTGAATGGCAGCACAAATCTACGTTCGGACGGAGACCGGACTATGTTTTCTCTATCGGCCGATTGCGTTCAATCTCAACTCGGGAACCTTCTCCTTGGGGCCGAATCAGGGGCGTGGTAGGTATCAGTCGGAGGATCGTTTCACAGTGAAACGGCATCGACCGTCAAGGGCGATTGCAGGGAAGAGAGGTGGGGACTGGTGGTGGAAGTCAATGGAAACCCGGCGGTGCGTTCTTTGCATCGCCGGGGTTCGGTATTTGACAGTGGTCAGCGGACTTGCTGCGACGAAGAAGAGCAGTCTATGCCATCACCCGCTGTCGGCGGTAGACCCAGATGGCGGTAGCGACTAAGGTCAGGATCAGCAAGACAGCGCCAAGGACACCCAAGGACGGCACTGACGCGGCCTCCACGACTACAGTGGCCAGCATGGTCGGATGAATGGTGCAGTGGTAAGGGAATGCACCCGGGGTAGTAAATGTGTAAACAAATGAGGCGCCGTTGGCCAGATTCCCCGAATCCCAGAGGGGTGAATCGGAAGTCGATGTATGCGCCGCTCCATCCATGTTGGTCCATCGAACCGAAGTCCCGGCATTGATAGTCAGGGGGGTAGGGTTGAAGGCGAATCCCTGTATGGCGACATCCACGGTGTCGGCCTGAGCGGCCGCGGTTAGGGCGATGACCATCACGATGGCCAGGATAGCGCCACTGGCGCTGCGATTCTTGCTACGGGTGAGCATTGCAACTCTCCTTTTGGTTGTGTGAGTCCAATCCCGTCAGTCGCGGTGCGGTCAATTCTGTCTGTCATAGGTGGACGGACTGTCCCACGTCGAAACGTTGATAGTCAGGAAACACTAAAATAGTGTACTTAATAGGTCAACGTTTACGGGCCGCCAGGGGTTCCCGCTGAGGCGTCATGGCGCGGAAGTCTCGATGAGTCTATTTCTTCTGTTGTTGCGCGATTTTGGACCAGCTGTCGCGCAATCCGACGGTGCGGTTGAAAACCAGCTTGTCTGCAGAGGAGTCGGCTTCATCGACACAGAAGTAGCCCTGCCGCATGAACTGATAGGAAGTGCCAACGCTGGCCTGTGCCAGAGATGGCTCCAGTTTGCAGTCGGACAGCAATTCCAGTGATCCCGGATTTAGAATCTCGCTGGCGTCACCGTCGTGGGCACCCGGACTCTCGGTCGTAAACAGATTGTCATACAGTCGCACATCAGCGGAAATGGCGTGCAGGGCGGAGACCCAGTGAAGCGTGCCCTTGACGCGCCGGCCATCGGGAGTGCCTCCGCCGCGAGACTCCGGGTCGTAAGTGCAATGCAATTCAGTGACCTCGCCGGCGTCGTTCTTCACGACGTCGGTGCAGGTGATGTAGTACGCATGCTTCAGCCTGACTTCGCGTTCCGGAGCAAGGCGGAAGTACTTCTTGAAGGGCTCTTCCATGAAGTCGGACCGCTCGATGTATATTTCGCGCGAAAAGGGGACCATTCGGGTGCCATCGGCTTCATTCTCAGGATTGTTGATGGCCTCGACGTCTTCGACCCGCCCTTCGGGGTAATTGTCGATGATAACCTTCAGCGGATCAAGTACTGCCATGACGCGCCCGGCCTTTTGGTTCAGATCCTCGCGCAGACAGAACTCCAAAAGAGCAACATCAGCGACGCTGCCACGCCTTTTGGCCACGCCGACCTGTTCGATGAAGTCCCGGATGGCCTTAGGTGTGTAGCCTCGGCGGCGCAGGCCGCGAAGAGTAGGCATGCGGGGATCGTCCCAACCATCGACATGACCTTCGTCGATCAGCTTCTTCAGTTTGCGTTTGCTGGTGATCATGTACGAAATATCAAGCCGGGCGAATTCGATCTGCTGCGGATGATGGACGCCCAGCTGATCCAGAAACCAGTCATATAGGGGCCGATGATCCTCAAAATCAAGATCACACAGGGAATGAGTGATACCCTCAAGCGAGTCCGAGAGGCAGTGAGTGAAGTCGTACATGGGGTAGATGCACCACCTGTCGCCGGTGCGATGATGAGTGGCTCGGAGGATGCGATAGATTACGGGATCTCGCATATTGAGATTGCCCGCCGTCATGTCAATCTTGACCCGCAGGGTGCGTGCGCCATCAGCAAATTCTCCCGCCCGCATCCGTTCGAAGAGATCCAGGTTTTCCTCGATGGAACGATCGCGATAAGGGCTATTCTTGCCCGGTTCGGTCAGGGTACCGCGGTACTCTCGGATATCATCGGCACTCAGATCACAGACAAACGCTTTGCCGTCCTTGATTAGCTGAACCGCGAATTCGTAGAGCTTGTCGAAATAGTCGGAAGCGTAGTACAGCCTGTCGGCCCAGTCGTAGCCCAGCCACTTTATGTCTTCCTGAATCGCCTCGACGAACCGGGTATCCTCTTTGGTAGGATTGGTGTCGTCAAATCGCAGATTGCACGTCCCTCCGAATTCGTCGGCGACACCAAAATCAAGGCAGAAAGCCTTGGCGTGGCCGATATGCAAATAGCCGTTGGGCTCTGGCGGAAACCGTGTGGCCACTTTGCCGCCGTGTTTGCCAGCCTCTACGTCGCGGGTGATGATCTCCCTAATGAAATCCAGGGGCGAGGGTCTATCGTAGGAAGCCATGGCGTACTAAACTTTCTAGATTTTGTTTGCGTGCCTATAATGCCAGACAATATATTGATCGATAGGCACCTGACAAGCCTGAATCGCGCTGACGTGGGGTCTTGCAGCAGGCCGTCATTCGGGTCGAGCAAAGCGGACCTGATTGTGAACAAACAGGCTCGCCATTCGTAATCAAGGGGAAGAGAAAAAGCAATGTTAACCGCCAGGAGCTAATCAGCCTATGCGCGCCAATCAATATCTTGCCGTTTCGCTATCGTCAATCACCTTAATCGCTCTTGAACTCGCCTGGACCAGAATCCTGTCGGCCGAGTTCTTCTACGCCTTTGCCTTTCTCGTGCTGTCGCTGGCTGTCCTTGGATTGGGGCTGGGGGCGCTGAGTGTGCGGCTCTTTCCGTCGTTGGGAAAGCCGGAGAATCTGGGTTGGCTACTTAGCGGGACTGGCTTGATGAGTCTCGTTGGCCCCGTGGCCATATTTCAACTCGGTCTGAAGTTCTCCGAGATGTTCTCAAGCTGGCTGATGATGGGCAAACTGCTACTGGCAGTTCTGCTACTGGGGTCGGCCTTTGTGTTTGGCGGGATGGTTCTGGCCTCAGTGTTCCGACTGGCCGGGCGTGAAATCACGCGGCTGTACATGATCGATCTGCTTGGGGCGGGCCTGGGCGTCGTGGTTGCGATCTGGCTCATGAACCTGATCGGTACCCCCGCCGCCACTTTCGTGATCGCAATCCCGGTCCTGTTGGCGGCTGTTATCTGCTCGCGAGGCATCGGGCGCGCTGTGCCAGCGGCACTAATGGTAGGCGCAGTGGCTTTGGCCGGTTATGGCTCGCCGATGTTGGCCATGGAGCGCGAAGAACTCGCCACCGTCAGCTACACGCACTGGGACGCCGTGTCCAAACTGAAAATTTACGACTTCGCCGAGGACTATCGGGGACTAAACATCGATAACCTGGCCAACTCGCCATGCATTGCGTTTGATGGCAACTGGAACCGACCGGACTCGGAACGATTCGAGTTCAACTACCCGGTCGACTATCTGATTGGCCTATTCGATTCGTGTACTTTCTTGTCGCTCGGATCCGGCGGCGGGGTGGATGTTTTGCAGGCCCTGCAAGAAGGGGCCACCGAAATCCATGCGGTGGAAGTCAATCCGCATATCAATCACCTGATGACCGAGGGAAGCCTGGCGGAATTCACCGGACACATCTACGATGATCCGCGAGTGACGGTTGTCACCGAGGATGGCCGAGCCTATGTCAGGCGGTTCGAAAACAAGTTCGACCTGATCTACTCGGTTAGCTCCAACACGTGGGCGGCGTTGGCCTCTGGATCATTCGCCCTGGCGGAGAACTATCTGTTCACGACGGAAGCATTCGAGGATTACTGGCGAGCTCTCTCAGACAGCGGCTTCATGATGATGGAGCATCAGTTCTATATGCCGCGCCTGGTGACGGAGGCCATGACAGCTCTGGAGGCCATGGGGGTGGAGGATGTCACTTCACACATCGCAGTTTATGACTTAGTCCAGCGTCGGCGGAATATTCTGCTGCTCTCAAAGAGACCGCTGGATGACACCCTGCGATACCATGCCCTCTTCGACCTGGATCCGGAAGTGTATGAAGAATTTCATCTGCTCTACCCGGCGACGGACTCCACGGCCGACAATCCCATCAATCAGATTGTCACAAGGGGTTGGGATAACGTATCGGACTCAATCGCTATCGACCTCTCTCCGGCGACCGATGATCGACCCTTCATTGCTCAATTGGGTCTGTGGAAGAACTTCAATTTCGAAGCGCTGGAACAATTTCGGGCGCTCGAGATTCGAGGCTTCCCGGCCGCCAAACTTCTCATTGTGATCATCCTGGGCGTTTGCTTGCTTCTGATCGTACCGCTCAACCTGATCCCCTACTGGCGTCACAACGGCAAGCTGCGCGCGGCACCCTGGTTGTATTTCTTCGCCATCGGGGTCGCCTTTATGGCTATCGAAGTGATCTTGATCCAGCAATTCAGTCTTCTGGTCGGACCTTCGGCATACAGCGTGGCAACGATCCTTTTCACCCTGCTGATCGGATCCGGCCTGGGAAGCATGGCGGCCAGACGCTTTTCCGACCATGTTCCGTTTGTAGCCATCGCCCTCTGGGTCCTCCTGGACATTCTGGCCTTTGGCTGGTTTGTGGATACTTTTGGGGGGCTGGAGATCGGGTGGCGCGTACTCATAGCGGCTCTAGCGGTATTGCCGCTGGGCTTCTTCATGGGTATGCCTTTCCCGAAAGCGGCCTTGAGAGTCGGGGAGTTGGTTGACTGGGGGTTTGCGGTCAATGGAGCCGCCTCGGTGATAGGCTCGGTGCTGATTATCCTGATTGCTTTCAGCTACGGCTTCACTATTGCGTTGTTAGCGGCCGTAGTCGTCTATCTGTTGGCCTGGATGCTAATATCAAACAAATCAGCATGGTAGGTAGGTTAGGTAAAATGATGGATTAGTTTCGGCGGGGCGGATCCAGGTAGGATTCGTCCTGTACTTAGCCCATGTAGTTCACGAAACTACTTCAGCAGGACCATCTTTCTGGTGGCAGAGAAGCCGTCCGATTCAAGATGGTAGAGGTACACTCCGCTGGCATGCCCCGAGGCATCCCAGGTCACCTCGTGCGAGCCGGGACCCGCGCTGCCATTGATCTCCTCAACAACCTGTCCCGCAATATTGAGAATGGTCAGACTATATTCGCTGGCCACCGGCAGCGTGAAAGCTATCCGGGTGACCGGGTTGAACGGGTTGGGATAGTTCGAGTCCAGCGTGTATTCGGCGGGAAGCGGTTTGAGCCGTACCGGCGCGCCATCGTAAGTGGCCATTTCAACGCGAAGAATCTCGTTCTCGGCGGCAAGGAACGGACCGTCAAAGCCAGCCCCTTGATTCATGCTTGAGATCAGGACGCGTGTATTAGTGCCATCGAAGCGCCGCACGAGATCCATCTCATGGGCGAGCAAAGTCGGCGTGGCGTCGCCCTCCAGGATGAGCCAGGCAGCGCCCATACGGGTGTCCACTGAAACGATGCCGTCCTCATGCGACAGGTTGGCCACCACCGGGTTGAGCTTGGCGAAGGGGATGGCGTCACCGATAACAACTCTGATGAGGTACACGAGATCGGCCACGGTGAGCGCCGAGCCGTCGGCATTGACGTCGCTGGCCGCGATCTGACCGGCGAGGTTTACGGAAAACGCCTTCAGGCCATGGACAAAATAGCTCGAGAGCAGGACGACATCGGCGATCTCGTTGGGCTGACCGTTGAGATTGATATCTCCACGATCATCAATCGAGTCGGCGCATATGATATCGATCCCGCCGTTGACAAAGTCGACAAATTGAATCGGTGCCGGCTTGCCATCACCTCCGCCTTCGAGGCAGGCTGCCTGAACGCCAGCGTAAGTGGGGAAGCCCGCTGTAGAGTCCGAGATATTGATCATCGGATCCAGGCCATATTGCCAAACAAGGCGAGAGACGCCCTGAAGCGCCGCGAACGGATCGTCGGCGGTGCTGTAGGCCAGCGAATTGTCGCCGCAGTCCATCCATAAGAAACGGATCGGCACATACATGCATTCAAAGGTCCGATCATCCGTAACCAGAAAGTCCAACCTGGCCAAGGTGAAAGGGGGGCTCAGGGAATTGGCACAGTCGCGGTCGGGATGGTGCCCGCCGTTGTTCGTCTCGGCAATGCCGACCATGCGCACTAGCCCACTGGGACAGCCACCACAGCCGCCTGCAGACAAATTGCGATAGCTGAAATACTCCCACCTGCAGCCATAGATATCGCCTTCAACGGCCGCGGCGAAGGTCAGCGCAGAGGCATCGTACGAGATGAGCAGATCAAAGCCGTCGATTTGCTCTGAGCCATCATTCACGACGACATCGACGATAGCATGTTGGCCCTGGATGACATTGTGAAGCTTCTCTATCTGCAGCTCAAACGCCGCTCCGGGCGCTGCTGCTGCGTTGTCCATCGTTGGCGACTGGCCGAACGCGAGGCTCGACAGAAGCCAGAAAACCGCTGCCACGGCTAGTGGTAAACGGAGCATATCCCCTTCTCCTTGCACACAAAAGAAGTTGCTGTAGACTCTTAGGTCACAGATGAGTACACAATCAATATACCGTGGAGGGCGCTTGGCGTCAAGAGCACACTGTCCAAGGCGCAGGCTCTGCGTCTAGCCTGCGCAACTCCTGTCGCAACTTCTGCTGGCCGACACTGGCAGGTCTGATGGGATCACCGGAAACGGCATCTGGCCGGTCCCGATATTGGCTATGTCGTTAGATCTCCAACAGATAACGCTCGTACTTGACTAACTTGACAGAGCGGCGAGTCGCTCCCGGGCTTGCTTGAGTTCTTTCGGCACCTGTTTGGCGTCACCCCACATTCGGATGACTTCTTCGTAGGCAGCCTTGGCCGCATCAGTGTCTCCGAGACCCTCGTCGGCGAAGCCGCGATAATACAGTGATGTAATATAGCGGAAACCGCTCGAGGTCTCGTCCTTGCCTTCTAGAACTCGGTTAATGGTTTCCCGACCTTCTTCAAACTGGCCGATACTTATCAAGAGTTTGCCAAGAGTGGCGATATCGTCGGACCCTCCCATCTCAGTGGCGACAGCCTTGCGATAGGCCAGAATCAGCTGGGCTGTATCAGCGCGGCAATAGGCCTCATAAGTATCCTGAGCATTGTTGGCGAGGTGCCAGAGCTGCTCCGGAACTCGTGACTTGAAATTGTCAACTGCCTGCAGCATCAGTGGCCGAGCTTCCTCACAGTTGGACGAATCGATCATGACCATAGTGATTGGGTAATTGAAGAACTCGAATCGGGATGCCCAGTCCCAGGATGCTTTGGCATGCACCAAGCAACTGTCGGGCTCATCGATCCGCCGATAGAGGGTGGAGAGTCCCTGATGCTGAGCGGATACTTGAGTCGAATCGTTCACGGCGAGGGCCACTTCCAAGGCCAGATGCGTTTGTTTGGCCACGTCTCCGAAGTTGCCCTTCCAGTAGGCAATACTGGCCTTGTCACCATGATATTGAATTAGTTGGTATTGGTCATCGGAGCGCGCCTCGAGGGCCGCTTCAACGTAGTCGTCCGCCTTATAGAAGTCACGCTGCAGCAGGGCAATGCGGAAGAGCAGCCTCAAGGCGTTGTTGTGACCAGGTTCGAGGGCCAACAGTTTCTTGCATTCGGCGCTTGCTTCGTCCAATTGGTTCTGGATTAGGTAGAGACCAGCCAGATCGCCATAGGGGCCGAGGGATTGCGGATAGTACGTCGACTGGAGTCGGACATACTCGACAGCCTTATCATACTCTTCCATGACCGAATAGACAGAGGAGTAGAAACTCAACCCCCAGAAGTACTTGGGATCGAGCATCATGACCGTGTCCAGTTGGGCCAGAGCGCCGTCATAATCCTGGAACAGCTGACTGAGACAGATGGCGTAGAAGGCGCGCAGTTCTTTGTCGTCTGGATACTCGCCGACGTACTTCTCCAATTTGGCCACACCGTCGTCGAACTGGGTACGTAACCAGAGATCGGCATAGATATCCAGCATGTCCTGATACTGCGCAGGCAAGCGATCGCGCAGCGTCGTGGCCTTCTGAAAGTACGGAGCGCCTTGCTGGCCGCCGCCGCTGAGGGCATAGCTCATACCGATACGCATGTAGGCCATTGCAAATGCGGAGTCGATTTTGATCGCCTTCTGGAACTCCTCCCGGGCATCGTCCAAGCGACTGAGGGCGAATTTCTCCATACCAAGGATGTAATGCTTGTATGCCTCAGTCGAGGTGGAAGTAAAGGCCGACACATCCCTATCGCCGCTCGCGGATTGCGCCGCGTCCAAGGATCCAGCTATCTTGTTCGTCAGCGAGTCCACTAGCTGGAAAGGATCTGCGCCAACGACTTTTTCGGCCAAGATGATCTGTCCGGACTTGGCATCCTCAATGCGGGCATCGATCCGAATCTGTTCGCCCAGCTTGAAATAGGAACCTGACAGCACTCTAGTAGCTCCCAAAGCTCTGGCGGCATCAACGCAGGCTTCATGGGATGGCAGCTGGTCAAGAGCTTGTGGGTCGTGCGAGTCTCTCAGATTGACGTGGTCCAAGATTCGCCGCCGACTGATCAGGTGCAAGTCTGTTCCCTGACTAAGGTCTGTCAAGAGTATCTCCGGCAAGCCGGCACTCAGCCAGCCCAGACTCTCGTCGCCGGTCTTGTTCTCAAATCCCAGGATAGCCAAGCCCTCGGTATGGGCGGCCAGGCCAGGAATCTGCAGGGCCGCGCCATCAATGGTGATGCCGGCCTCGCGCAGCGACTGGGCCACCTGATTCGTGATGTTTCTGGCCACATCTTCCGGGTTGCCTGACAGGCTGCTAAGCACCTGCTCGGTATCAGGACCAGCCATCATCACGATGGCAACAATGACCACCATCCCCAGCGCTACGATGGCAGCCAACCCGAGGATTATTTTCTTCCAGCCGATCTGGCTGCTGGGAAGGTCAGGTTGAAATACCGGGCTTTCAGTACTGACAGAGGTGACGGACTCACTGATACCCGAATCGAATTGACGCCTCAGGGCGCGAATATCCAGAACCAGATCGCGAGTGTTCTGATAACGATCACGAGCGTCCTTCTGAAGACACTTATCAATAATGCGCTGCAACTCTGCTGGGGCGGCTTCATTGTATTCGCGCAACGGGGTGGCGCGGCCCTCCAGGATTTTGGCCAAAACAGAGACGCGGTCCTTGCCCTCGAATGGCGATACGCCGGTGAACATCTTGTATATAAGGATGCCGTAGGCGAAGACATCCGAACGAGTATCAACCTTCTCACCCCGAGCTTGCTCGGGAGACATATAGGAGATAGTTCCGAGGATCTTTCCTTCCTGCGTGAGTTCCTGTGAGATAGTATTGGTACTCTCTCCATCGCCGGTCTTTAGTACCGGTTCGGCTGGCTTGGCCAGACCAAAATCAAGGATCTTGGGATCACCGTTGCCATCGACCAGGATGTTTTCGCTCTTGATATCACGGTGGACAATATTGAGTCCGTGAGCAGCAGCCAGGCCCGAGGCTATCCGCTGGGAGAGACGCAAGAGCTCGCTCAGATCTGGTTGGCGTTGTTTAAGATATTCCATTAGCGGGCGGCCCTCAACGTACTCAGATATGATGTACGTCATGTCTTGCTCGGCATCATCGAGCCGAATGGAATCGAACTCATAGATGGCCATGACATTGGCATGATTGACCTGGGCCGCTGTTTGCGCTTCGCGGCGGAATCTGGTCAAGCGATCCTGGTTGCTCAGGAACTCGGCCTGGAGAATCTTCACGGCTACTTGGCGGTTCAGTTTTGTGTCCTGAGCCAAATAAACCTCACCCATTCCGCCTTCGCCAAGTTTTCGAATGATCTCAAAATGCGAGATTTTCTGTCCGGGATTCAACATCATGTGGTGGTTCTCTTTACGGCTAGCATGGTGATATCGTCAGACCGAGGCGCATCACCCATATGGGCATTGATGTCCTCCATCATGTTATCCATCAATTCCCGCGGCGACAGATCGCGCCACAGGACCACTTTTTCTTCGGTCCGCTCGTCGCTATATTGGACCCCGTTACATTCAGCCTCTGTGACACCGTCCGAGAAGATGAACAAGATGTCGTCGGTGTCGAGGGTGAGATGGTGCTCTTCCCAGTCCGAAAAATCGAAGGCACCAATCATGATCCCGGATGGCTTGAGGTGTTCCAGAGTACCGTCAGCACGGACCAGCAGGGGCGGATTGTGGCCAGCATTGATATAGTCGAAGTTGCCCGCCTCGTCCATCTCGGCGATGAACAGGGTCGCAAAATCCCCTTGGTCGCTGAATTTCAAGATCTGGCGTGAGACTCGCTGAACGGCATCATTCATGTCAAAATCCTGGCCATCGTAGAGGGCCCGGAACGCTGCCAGAATATTGGACATCAACAGGGCTGCTCCCAGCCCCTTGCCAGATACATCGGCGACGAGAATCAGAAGGCGGCCATTTTCGAGCAACTTCACATCGTACAAATCGCCGCCCACGGAGCGCGATTGTTCCTGATGGGCCTGAACATCCCAGCCAGCCACCTGCGGAAACTCGGAGACCAGGAGCTTCTTCTGAATATTCGAGGCGCGGGCAAGCTCCACCTCCAGGACTTTGCGGTCCTGGCGCTCTGCGAGAAGAGTATAACTCTGCATCTTGGCGGCAATGATGTTTCCGAATGTGGCCAGTACCCGCAAATGCTCGTCTTGATAGGTCTGGAGCGGGTTGGTCGTGTCGGCATAGAGGATGCCGAGAACCTGCCCCTCGTCAAAGAGGGGGACCGCAATGGCTGATTTCATATCGGACATTATGATCGAATGTTGCTGGGCAAAGCGCGGGTCGTTGGCCGGATCGCCAATCAAAATAGCATTGCGATTCGTGACAATCTCGCGCACGATTGTTCGCGAAAGCTCAAAGGCGCTGGAATCGCTTCCTTCAGCCAGTTGGGTGGCGGCCGTGAAAACCTCTTCTTGGTCGTCTGACACAAACAAGATCGCCAGTCTTTGTGACGGTATCGCTCGACCCACGAGCTCGAGGGAACGGTTCAGGATTACCTCCTGAGTCTCGTGAAGGGTCAGGAGTTTGGCCATCTCAAACAGCGTCTGAGTGAGGCGGCCGCTTTCGGTGGCCTTAACCGGCAGCGGTTTGAGGGCATCATTAATGGAAAGAAACACCGACTTCTCGGGCTCATTCTCAGCCAGCGTTGTCCGGTTGGGCACGGAAGTCATGCTAGCCGGATCGTCGCTATCAGAAATACGGAATTCGGTTTGACCAAACTGAACGGTGTCGTCCTTGTCCAGGGGCTCCCGAGAGCTCAGTTGATGACCATTGTGCAAAGTTCCGTTGTGGCTACCAAGGTCGGTCAGGAAGAGGGTCGAGCCATCTTCGCTGATTTCAATCTTGGCATGCTTGCGGGAGACCGTTCGGTGAGGGATAGTGAAGTCGCAGTCTTCTTTGCGGCCAACTACATATTCACCCGGGTTAAGAAGCCAGGAATAGAATCGTTTTCCGTCGGTGCCAACCAGTCTATACATATAATCTCACTATGTGTTCTCAATCCGGGAGCCTCCCCGGAGCACTTTCAGCTTGCCAAGTGATGTCTAAAACTACAAACACAGTCAGCGTAAGGCAAGTTCTTTGAATCAAGCGTCTGAGCCGTGAACCAAGAGGAAACTCCGGGCGAATCGACGAACCTGACAAGGCTTAGCGATCCACTCGCAAGCGACAAACCAAGCCTTTGAGGCGGTCTATGACTGTTAACCGGCTGTCCTCGCCGTAGCCGGTGATGGCTACTCCGGAACACGCTCCAGCGGCGCAATCCAGCGCGGCAGCCGACAGGGGCCGGTCGAGATACCTTCCTCGTGAGTCAAATCGGTGTAGCCCGTTCCGGTCAGTGACCAGTAGGTGCCTTTCGCGCACGATCGTATCATTGGCGAGCGCAACACCAGAATAATCCTCTTCAACGGCGATGCGACAGGGGAAGACCAGGCGAGATCCGGACGTCGTTTGACCGAAGCGGAACTGCTCGAGCCCGTTTCCGTCGAGGACGACCACTTGATGCCCGCCCCAATCGACAACATAGATGCTTCCATCGTTGTCGACCGCGATGCCCTCAGGGCTGACTAGCGGTTCACTCAAGGTCAGGTCCATCGTAAGGCGGCCAGGGTCTCCGGAGCTCGGGAAGACGAAGAGGCGGTCCGGCATATCGCATGAAACGGCCAAATAGCTATCAGCTTGTTCATCGAAGGCCAGATCTCTGATGCTCGGACTAGATGAAAAAGCCTGTATTGCCTTTCGATTCTGAGCAGCGGGAATGACTTGATTGCGAAGCTGGTTGTCTTCAAGACAATCTTCGGCGGCGCTGCACGCCTGAACCGAGTCTACCATGAAGCTCGTGACTGAAGCGAGGCCGATCGTGAAGTCAGCAATACCCGGTTCGTTGGACGATATCGCAAGCACGGTGGGATGATACCCCTCGGCGAAAGCGAAGACCTCGAGTTGATGACTGACCGGAATTCCTGGGCCGATCGCCTGACAGCGCTGGGCGGCATTCCAGTCAGTGGCTAACGCCGTGTCGGCCCGCACGTCGCGCACAGCAATACTATCCAGCGGACCTATCGGTTCGCCCCGTCCATCGACAAACACAACTCGGGCCTGCCAGCGGTCATCGACATAAACCGCGTCCGGGATCGGTGCTAACCGGTTTGGTAGATAGCGAGCATCATCGCTGGCGCAGCTCGACGCGGCAGGGTAGAGGGTCTTGCGCGGACGGCCGTATATCAGCAACTCCCGCCGTCCCCTCAAGCCGAATTCTCGTCGAATCAGTTCCTCTTCCGCTAAGGTCTCATAGAAGACCAACTCCGGCCAGAGTCCACTATTGTCAACTGACAAGCTCTCAGGGCAGTTGAGCAGATCGAGACCGCCCAGCTGCAGGCTGGCCTTGATGGAGTCGATGCGTGGGTAGCGTTCGCTCATGGCCTGAGCGTTGAGCAGGAAGCTGCGATACTCGAGCGGTGATCCGGCCTGCTCTACCAGCTGGATAACCTGGCGCATGACCTCGCCGATATTCTGCCCCACGGTGTCATTCATGGGCCAGGTGTTTCTGAGGTTCGCTCCATACCAGTACGCAGCTCGTAGACTGTGCTGGTTTTCGACTAACCAGCGCAGGGGATCCTGAGCGTCGTCGCTGCGACCTGCTCGGACCAATGCCCGAGCTCGCACATACTGGGCCTCGCCGCGGTATGGCTCGGTAACCTGGTCCATGGCTTCAGCCGTTCGAGCAAAAGCCTCATCTGCGACATCTTCGTCAAGAGCCATCTCCGCCTGTAGAGCATGCACCGTGCCCTTGTAGAACAAAGCCTCTTGGTGAGTCAGGGGTAGACTCAACTCCGCCGTGCAACCCATGAATGATCCGCTGATCGAGAGAGGAGCAGTCCGCGGTCCCGGCGTGACTCTACTCAGGACCATCTCCAGGTGCTGCAGAAGGAAACTCAGGCATCTTTGCCCTGTGTTGCCACCGGTGGCGGCGGCAACGCGGATCAGGAAGCGGATATCGTCGCGGCCCAGGGGAGCATCGTTATCCTGTCCCGTTGGCTGCCCCAGGGCGATCTTCAGCAATCGAACGAGTCGTTCCGCGCGGGCTCCCAGACATGCCCGGCGATGATCAACATTCGATCGGCGTGAGGACAGGTTGCCAAGGAAGCTCTCGAAACTGCTCAGACTGTGTTGCAGCGAGCGGCGAGTATTGGTCCGGAGCTTGTCCAGATCGCCCGGGTCAGTACTGACGATCAAATATGCCATGCCTTGCCAGTACAAAGCCTCGAAGTCATCGGTTCCGGCCTGTTCAAAGATCTCGGCCGCCTCTGGAAGTCTGTCGAGCCCCTGCTGAAGGCTAGCCTGTCTGATGAGACGATCATCAGCCCAGCGCATACCCAAACGATCGATATCACTGGCCAGGGAACTATCCTGAGAAATCAACAGGCGGCAAAGGAGCAACTCCGCTTTGCCGTAGGCGAGCAAGCCCTGCAGCGTGGCTCTGCGATCCGCGTCGGCAAGTCCCTCTAATGGAATGGCGTCGTAACTCACAGCGCTGAGGGCATCGCTTGGTTCAAGATCGATGCGTGTCGCCAAGTCAAGGGTGGCCAGATCGAAGGCTATGTCAGCTAGCTTCAATTGAATCGCGGCGTGCGAGGCCGACGACATCGGCACCTCAGTCGCGACGATCTCGAACGAACTCAGGCACTGTCGATAGGAGTTTCGCAGCCGGTCGGCATCGTCTGCGGCGAGCACATGCCCGGAGCCGCACAGGGTCTTGTAGCGATCTTTGATGACAGCTCGATATTCAAGATCGGCAGCCATGTAGGCGGCGTTGCGGCCCAAGTCGTCCGGCGCCGTCAGCGGCAACCTTCGGAACCAGGCCAACGAGGAATCCCAAAGACGGTCGGTCCCGGTGATCTCAGCCCGGCGGAAGAAGCTCCAGCCGGTCATGTATTTGGCCTTGGGGATGAATGCCTCGTAACGACGTCCCAGTCCGTCTGAGTCGGTTTCCAACTCGTTGAGACAATCTTGATAAAGCCGGGTAGCCTCGATCAGATCGTCATCCGCACAGTCTCGTACGCCCGTGGAGTAAATCTGATAGGCAGCGAGCATAGTGTCCAGAGGACGATAGACATCCCCTGCGTCGGCCTGGCCCCATTCGGGTGCGGCAAACACCAGAAGTGCCGACAGCGTCGCAATTGACCACCATCGGTCAAATCGGCTTCTGCTCAGTGTGTTGATCATTGAACTTTCCTTCATCCCGAGCCTCTCAATTGCAGCGACCTCGTACCAGGAAGAACTGGTGTTGTGAGCTCTTGCGATAAACGCCATGCAACAATCCCCGCCTGATACGACAGTCCTCGTATCCAGAGACCGGAATCAGGCCACTATCATCAATCATGATCCTTTTCGAGGCCGGATTAAACACGAAACAGATCGTGCCGTGCAGACAGCCGCCCTCGTAACGCCAGGTCTTAACTGCCGCCCAGACACTATCGAAGGCGGCCGGTTGATAGTCATCATCACTGGCCTCAACATCGTATCGAAGGATATCGCCTCCCTGATCAATCTCGACTACTATCTTCACGTTGGCCCCTCGGAACAGTCGGCGGTAGCGATCCCAAAACAGTCCCCGATGATAACGATGTCTCTTATCGATTTGGAACACTAACTCCGGGCCGGGGGTAAGCACGATGCCGCTCAAGCCAGGCGCCGGAACCTCAAGCATCGAGTCCAGGGGCAGAGGACAGCCTTGGTCGCTGGGCAAGGGGACGTAGATGTAGCTCTCGTCACAAGCCATAGTAATCACTATGGTAATGCCAAGGGCTAGAGCCGCCATCGTCAGGAGTCTTCGGGCCAGCATTATTCGTTCCTCCAGCGGATCTCGACCCGGTCGCCACCGCCATCGATGCTATCAATCAGGATCTGATCCGCTGTCCCTGGCACCAGGCCAAAAGTCAATTCGTATCCGGGCATGGTCTTGGCAAAGGCGGCCCCGAGGTTGCTCTGCAGACGATCGATGTCGCCGTATACGAGATTGTCGGGACATCGCACGGCCGTCAGGATCGTTCGCCCGGCACAATTGCCGACCATGCGTTGGAATCGTTGAAGCCGCCTGGTCAGACTCTCCAGGTCGTGGTGGACACCGTTGATGGAGAGCAGGTTTGGAGTGTTCCAGGAACCAGAAAAGGATGTGTTGTCCAGCCAGATGGAACTATCCGGCGACACCACCTGAAGCAGGATCTGAGCCTCACCCATGGCCGGGTTGGGAGTACCACTGAAAGTACCCCGCTCCTCCGGAGGATCTGGAGAAAAACCGGAAGTCACGAGAAAGAATAGCAGCAGGATGAAGAACATATCCATCAAGGGGAATAGCATCAACTTGCGGCGTGAGCGGCGATGTCTCCTGAGGCCCATCGTGATCAGTTCTCCTACTCTGCTTCCAGTTTTGCCCAGTGGACTCGGTCCCGATACGGGACAAGTTCACCGAGTATAAAATTGACCAACCGCAGCTGGGTGTCAGGCGTAATCGTGACATGAATGTGCTGGGCTACGGCGCTGGTATCACCTTCGGCTGTCAGGACACTATCCACGAAGTAGCCCAGGCGATCATGAATCAGACGGCAGGCCGGGAGGTTTTCGAACTGCTCTCGGTCAGCGACAAATTCTGCAAGCGAATCTTCGGGCGGAAAATCAGCCTCGTAAACGGCGCGGGTGGCGTCCGAACCATGAATACGCACGCGCAACCGGTCCTGAGCATTCCGATCCTGGTCACCCGGTCGAACCAGTTCGATGCGCATCGTTTCCACCGCGGGATCATCACCCGGTTCACTCGGAAAACGAAACAACGATATGGCCAGGCCAAAAATGATCAACAGAAACACGACGTCAATCAAGCTGACCAGTTCCAGCTCTTTCGTACTTTTCTTCTTGCGCGACCTCATGTGGTTCTAACTCACGCGTCCTTACGGCGCGATCTCCGAGTTTATCGTCGAGCCCAGACCATGTTTGAAAGTGTCAATGAAACGCGCTGCAAAAAGGGCCCACATGGCATGGATGCGGTCAAGTTTGAAGTCATAGTAGTAGTAGATCAACATGAAGATGATTCCCACCATGAGACCGGCGATTGTCGTGTAGAGCGCCTCGTTGATCCCTTCGGCGAGATAACTCATCAGGTGGACATTGCGAGCCGAAGTGTGAGCGATGACCTTGAATGATTCGCTGATACCAGTTACCGTGCCGAACAAGCCGACCAGGGGAGCCGTGACGCCGATAGCCCACAAAATATCAAGGTGACTGTTCTTGCGAAGTTCTTCTTCTTCTGCTGTGACTCTGACTTCGATGGCCTTCTCGAGTTGCACTCCCGACTCGTCACCCGCCAGGGCAGACGTCGCCGATTTCAGGATGCGTACTGTCGGTACATGGTGGAATCGCTTCGGGTCGGAATGGCGTTTTCTGACCAGCCGTTCCCAGAAGAAGATGATCTTGAACAGGCTCCCGAATGAACCATGGAATTCACCGCGCGTCAGATTGTTGGTCACCAATTCGCGGAGATTGGACTCATGCCCCTGGAGGAGCAAGGGCAGCTTGCTCAGGCTGTCATCGGTCTCCAGGGCGGCCAGTTTGTTGTCGAGGGGCGTGTTGGCCTCGCGCAGGATCACCATCGCTCGTTCTACTTCATCGATCGAACCCAGCTTGCGATCAGCCAGGAACACCTGCGTTGCCCGCAGAGCCCGACGCGTCCGGAACAACCAAATCAGCAAGCCCAGTACCAGGAACGCCGCGATTAGCTCAAAGGCCAAGCGACCAGGTGAGGAAGAACGATCCATAGCGTCGGCGGCACCCTCAAACCAGCCCAGGCGGTCCAGCAGGCGAAGAATCGGATAAGCCAGGGAGAACCGGAAGCCTCCGCCGGAGGCCGCGTCCCGCCGGAATACAAATACGGCCGAGGTCGATGATGCTGCGCCACCACGTAGTCCCTCGACGACGAAATGATATGCGGTGCCGACTTCCAGAGAATCAAAGACCGCGTGTCCGGCCCCCTGGAGTGCAGTTCGCGGCACTTTTGCCTCCGCGACCAAATCGTAGTCGTAGTAGCACCGAACCCGGTACTGTTCGAAAGCATCGAGTCTTCGCTCCAGCGTGTCGGAGGAAAGTCCCGGGTTCAGAACGCGCCATTCAATGCGGGCTGATACCTGTCCGGATTCGGCAGTCGAGCCCTGGCCCTCGACCGGATCGATCCGCACGATGCAAACAGAATCAAGCGCGGGATCAACCTGGGCGGCGGCGGTACTGGCTAGTACTACCATCACTACTAGCAACCAGCCCATGACCCGTCTTTGCGATCGCCTTATGTTGTTCAACGGTGTGGCTCCTTTATCGAAAATTGACATCATACTCGTACTATTGTTGTTCCAACAGCAGCTCCAGTTGTCGTTCGACCTCACTGTCGCCACAAAGATCGAGATCGGGATAGAACCGGCAAATGCTCGCCAGAGCCGAGGCAGCTGCGGCACTGTCGCCCAACGCGATGAAAGCGCGACCGATCAGATACTGAGCATCGTCGGCCAGGTTCTTGTCTGGGAAGACGGTCCAGCGCGGATAATCATCATCCAACGGCGCATCATACTTCTGGGTCAGTGACTTGGCATTCGAAATGAGCATCTCATAGACGCCCATTTCATAATAACAGGAGATCATGCCGAATGCGGCCAGGTTCCTGATGGTGGGCTGGCTGCTGGCGATACTGGCTGCCTCTCCGTAAGCATCCAAGGCGTCGGACCACCGGCCCAAACGCTGATTGCTCACCGCTCGCAGATATACAGCTCGCAGGCTGCCATGCGTGCGATCACTAAGCATCTTCGCGGCGGCGCTGAATTGACCTGCGAGCATGTGTGATTCGATGTAATTCAGAATGGCCGTATTATCCACCGTTTCGGCCAGTCGCTCGAAGGCAGCAATCGCCTGTTCGGCCTTCTTCTTGGCCGTCAGGCTGTCAAGATCCTGAAAAGCCGCTCGCGCTTCACGATATAGCGTATTGGCCCAACCGAGACCGCGAGATAGTTCTCTATAGCGACGGTCATTGTCCGGGTCAAGCTTGGTCGCGAGCTGTTCCACCGTTTCGTCAAGATAGGCTGTGTCGGCGGGATAGCGGGCTACGATGTGCAACGCCCGCGAGCGCTTCGATAGTCCTCGGGTGCCGTTTCCATGGTAGAACGATGCGTCCCGGCGTTCCCCGAAGCTGATCGTAAAACCAATCCGTTGATCATCGTTGAAAGCATCGTGGTGACCGTGAGCAAAATCAAAAGTCAGCGAGAAACTGGGTTGATCGATTGTTAGACCGATTCCGGCCGATAGGTTGGTGGTACCGTCATCTCCTACCAACCCCAGACGGGGGGCTAGCGCAAACCCTCCGTGCGTCCATTCCAGTTCACTGCCGAAGTGGAGACTCGGGCTTCGCTCGGTATCAAAGATGAACTGGTAGTCATTAACCAACAACAGGCGGAAATCTTTGGGAAGCAGGCGATTCTCGATCGTATAGCTCCATCCGGCCCGCAGAGTGCGTTGGAAGTCGTCAGTTTTGCCGCCAAATCCAACCGAGGGGGCGATCAAATTCTGGATGCTTACACCCAGCCGAAGGGGAATCAAATCCCGCAGCAGCAGCAACTTCTTCAATCCTGGCGGGCTCAGCAGCTGCCCCTGAAAACCTAGGTCGAGGCCATAGCCGATGTCGTTGCCTTCAATACTCGTCGTTTGCCCCACTCCCTGACGAACAATCTTGAGATTGAGCCCGGCGGCCAGAATACCGATCGGTCCACTGAACTCACGCGAGTGGCCGATAATCAGGGCTTGCTGGTAAACCCCAAAATCATCATCCAACAAACGATCATCACTATCACGATGTTCGAAGTCATCGCTGTGATAGTCTATTGCCGTCACGCCCCACGCCGTGGCCGGTCCGGCAAGCCAGCCGATCAGGCCCGAACTGCTCCGCGCTGGGCGAGGGAAGGCCACGCTCAGACGATTGAACGAGCTCTCGCGTAGGGGAGAGAAGCGCATCAAGTAGGCGGAATATTTGGTCGAGAGGTTCAGCAGTCCGGCCGGGTTCAGTGTCTGCAGGCCGTCGTACGATGGCATTGCCACGCCTGTTCGGCCCAGTGCCTGTGAACGAATGGAACTGGCATGACGGAGGAACTCCCCCGCCAGACCGCCCGTACCCTGAGCTAGCGTGCTTGAGGACGAAAGCACTGTCATGGCGATAGCCAATATGGTGAAGCGCATGCTTCTCATCGCTTCACCATGATCTTATGACGCGAGATCAACTGCCCGGCCGAGTTCTCCATAATACACACATAACCACCACTGGCGACCATCTCTCCGGAATCATTATAGCCGTTCCACCGTAGTCCGGAATCGACTCCGCCGTCGTTCAGGCCGGCGCTCACGTTCATGGTGCGCTCCGTCACTAAATATCCCATCAGATCGAAGATCCGGACCCTGATCGTTCCGGCCTCGGCGACTGCTAGGACGAAATTCGTGCCGCTTTCATCCGGGTTGAACGGATTGGGGTAATTGTGGGCCTTTGCGTACAGATCGATCGTATCTGAAACGACATTGCTTTCGTGTTCGGCCATATCGACCAGTTTGGCAAAAACTGCTTTGCGCTCCGGCTTTCCTGTTAGAGTGAAGGGAACGCCACCGGTATAATCGACACCATATAGGAAGATCGAGTCAGCCGTAACGAAACTTGAATCTTCCGACAGGACTATCCACTGCAACTCGGAAGTACCATCATCGCCGAAGAAGTTGAGACTGATCTCACGATGGCTGATCCAGGGAGCATCCCCTTGGGCGGCATTGGCGACTCGCAGCCAGGCAAGATGCGGCGCGTCAGTGTCAAGAATGATCGTGCTCTGGGCGTAGGCTGCTTTGCCTTCCAGCCAGACCGCAGCATAGACCGTGTGCGCACCAACAGCGCACTGGTCGAGCTGATACGGCGCCACAATATGTCCATCAGTGATCGTCACCGGCGATATAGCTGCGCACGAGCTGAAATCACCGTCTTCACATATTGCAAGACTATCGATATGTGTAGAATTCAGCGTGAGAGCCGCGACGACTTCACATGATCCGGTGAATTCCTCGTCATCGGGATCGTCTTCGGAGGAGAGTGTCATGGACAGGCTGAGATCGGTGAAGACGCGGGTCTTGGGACCCAGCTCACGGGCCATGTTCCCGGCGACGTCATTAGTTTGCAAGTGTATGCTGTATTCGGTCCGGTTGACAGAAGCGGTGAACGTAATCACCGTGTCGAAAGTCGCTCGGCCGCCGAGATTCCTGAAATATCTGGTTGCCTCGGCAAAACCCACCACCCCGCCATCGATCACTGAGTCTCGCATGATCGTTACCTGGACTTCGTCCAAGCCACTATAGAAGTCTGTCGATGTGTCATGCGCCGATATCGGAATATCGAGAGTTGCATAGACCTGTAGGCTATCCAAATGGGTCACTTCGGAATGCGGATAGTGGGTATCGACACTTATGCCGCCCAGCGGTTGATCCGTCAGCTCCGGCTGCACGTCGTTGCCTACAGGCTGATCATTGTCTGACTTCCACGCCGGTTCACGGGCCAAATCGCGCGAGCCAATAGAGAAATCAAAGTGATCGTCAGTGATGCCTTCATTGATGATCGCAGTCGAAATAGGCAAGACGTCGGAGATGCTCGTCTGACCGCCGCCGTCCACGACCGAGAACAGCGTCCACGGATCTGCTTGATCATTGCGAACGTAAAACCAGATCGTGTCAATGCCAGCTGGATCGACGATATCGTATTCGAGTGAAAACGTGTCCAGCGTGGTCCAGATGCCATCAACAGAGAGCGCACCGACGATTGCGGGGGCGCCGTTGTCCTGGGTTGAGAAGACCGTATTCGACGGAGGACCGTAGAGAATTGACGTTTCATAAGCGATCACACGATAGTAGTAAGTACTATCATAGAGATCGCTGACGTGAAAACTGTCCTCCACGCTTGTGACGAAGTGAAACAGAGTAGCGCTGTCGGGGAAACTCGAATCCAGTGACCAATCAACGCGGTATTTTTCTACCACCGAATCGGCCACGAGGTCCCAGAACACGACATTGCAGTCGCACCGCGTAAATGGCGGTTCGGCGTGCAGCACCGGGGCTGAGATCGCTGGTGAGTGAACTCCTCCCGAGAGCGATTTAAGAAGTTGGGGCTGCCACTTGCCGCCAGGACTTACTTCGGGACACCACTGTTCACAGTCCTGCCCGACCGCGCCCGGCGCGAGAAGAAACAAGAGAATGAAAAGACCTACCAACCTGCCCTTGCAAAAACTAATCATCTAATGAGCGTCATCTTCCTTGAGAACGTCTCGAATTCTGTCTCGATACGATACAAATACACACCGCTACTGACTTCGGTACCATCCCCGGCCGTGCCATCCCAAAGGACTTCGTGTCGCCCAGCGCTAAGCGATCCATCGATCAACGTGCGAACCAAACGGCCACCGATATTGTAGACTCTCACTCGAACCGACCCGGACCGAGGGAGATCAAAGGCGATACGGGTAGCTGGATTGAAGGGGTTAGGATAGTTCTGGTGTAGGGCTACGCGGTCGGGAAGACCGTCGCCCGGCTCGGTGATATCGGTTGGAATGTCGCTAATGAATGTGGCCACCTCTGACCAGCCGCTCTCGAGAGATCCATAAATGCTCTTGATATGGAAAAAGACCGAGTCGTCCTCCCAATCGAGGGCGAAGTGCCATGAAGTGTCACTGGCCGGAATCCAGGCCGAGGCTTCCGGTTCCAGACGGTCCATCCAGCCAGAACCGAGCATGTCGCGGTGATAGGCGCACTCGGCGTAGAACGAATCTACCATCATCAAATCGGGACTGAGCCACGAAACATTCCGACGGGTGGCCGGAGTTCTGAGTATTGGCGGTCGCGGTTCCATCAGGCAAACGAGGTTGTTGCCGGTGACGCGCTCATTGCCGACCACATCGATCGCTCGGACGACATACCGGTAGTCACACGCAGCGTCACCATCAATCGTGACTTGCTCGTCCGTGAATTCAAGGGCAGTCATGTTCTGAAATGTTAGCGCTGCAAAATCACCATCACCTGTCGCTCGATAGATCGTGTAGCCAGCAACACCACTGCCACCATAATCGACCACCGGCTGCCAGCTGAGATAGACGAAGACGCTGTGGGAGACTGACGACGTATCGGCCCGAGTACTGTCGATAGACAGTAGATCGACCGGGGCGGGGGCGAGGTCATCCAGGATCACGTCAGCTGTGTCGTCGCCGCTCTGCAGAAGCGAGTAGTCCGTCGACCAGTACGAGTAGTTGCCCCAGCCGTCAGTCGCCTTGGCGCGGGCGTAGATGGTTTTGTGGGCATCGTCAAGCATGTCGCGGACATTCTCGACCACCACCTGGCCATCCTCGGCCGCCAGCCAGAATGTATCTGTCTCGTACTGGAAATCAGAGCGGGTTGACAGCTCCACCAGGGTACTATCAGCACCCGCCATCGCGGCGGATACGGGCTGAAGATCTCGGTCGAACCACCACAGAGTCACTGTCAACGTATCACTATTGAAGTACCATGGATCCCAGGGTTGCACGATCGGCGTATACGCCCAAATCGGATCCACCCGGGCGCTGGCGGCGGCTTCGCGCCCAAACTGGCGGAGCGTGTCCCAGACAGATACCGTGTAGGCATAGTCGCGCCCGGCCCACAGCGGTGAATCCATCAACTCGAATTGGGAGGAGCCATCGGAGATCACCACGATTGTATCGACATTCTCAGCATCCCGGCGGATGACAGCAAATGAGTCAGCCAGGACCGAATCAGGGTACTCCCAGCGAAGATAGACGCGGGCTGATTGTGAGGTCTGCTCACTAAGTTCAAAGGGAGGCTCGTCGTCGCCGCTGATAGGCAGCATCGGTTGCGCCTGAACTGCAAAGCCCGTCGGGGCGGACGGAATTGTATTGAAGGGCACGGTAATCGTCTTCGACCAGGCGCTGCTCATGCCCTCGCAGCATGGCGCCTGAGCTATTTCCCGGAGCTGGAAAATGAAGTTTGAGGAGGTCTCGGGATAGTACTCGAAGCAAGTTACGTCGGCGACACTTGTTTCGTACACCAAAGTGTCACGGGAGCTGCGGTAAACGCGGACTTCCGTATGCCAGTTGCCCCACGCGTCGGTGCGATTGGGAGATGGGCGTTGCCAGCAGACCGTAATGCGACCGTTCCCGGAGTGACTCGAGTCAAATGCAGGCGGACGATTGCAGAAAGCGGAATCGACAGCGTTGCCTTCGGTCTGCACTTGTTGCAGAACATCGATCGGCAGGATGCGGTAGGCGTAATACGTGTATGCGCTCAGAAGTACGCCGTTCCGCTCGTAGAGGTCGGAATAGTTGGTCCCAACGCTGGCGAGCACGGTATCGATAGCTTCAAAACTCTCTGAATCACTTGGGCGCCGTTCAATGATGTAACCGGCGATGCCGGCAACGTCAGCCGGTGTCCCCCAGTGCAGATAGATATTGCCCTCGCTATCTTCGGCATTGCCAACATGAATCTCCACGACCGGGTTGGGCGCATTCAAGTTCCGTATGATAGTCTGACCCTCTGACCAGGGGCTGAGAGAACCGTCGCTGAACTCGGTTCGCATCTGGACCACGTAGTTTGTGTCGGCGGGCAGCGGCAAGTTGTACTGCAGGGCGTCTGGATTGTCAATCATCAGGACATCGGAAGAGCGTCTGATCTGATAGCCAGCGACACCGGCGTTGTAATACCCCGACCAATTCACGATGATCTCATTCCCCAGTGCAAAACACCAGCTATCGATTGTCGTATCGCACAGCAGCAAAAACTCTGGTGGCAGGGGCGGGCGTAGACATGAAACCCAGATGCTGTGGCTGGCGTCCAAAGCATTGCCGACGTTGTCCACCGATCCGATCTGGTAACACAACTCTGGCCGCGAAGTCAAATCTTCCAGCGTGTCTTCAAAGTATGTAGTACTGCCGGAGACATAGGCAATCGGCAGATCGTGGCCATCGCTGGTACGGCGGATGACATAGTGCTTGAGGCCGCTGACCGCTTCTGTGGCAGCATCCCAGTCCACGGCGATAATGGCTTCGTTGCCGGAGGGATCCGGCACCACCCAGGTGGACAGATTGCTGATTTCCGAGGGGGCGAAGGCATCCATATAGAACTCAAGCGTATCCGACCAGCCGCTGAGATTACCGGCGATATCGCGAGTTTGTGCTCGGACATAGTAGCGATGGCCATTGACAAAACTACTGTCGCTCGGGTTACTGGCTGGCAACAGGCTCAAGAACATGCTCAGCTCTTCATTACTACACGGAAACCACGCCGATTCAAAGAAGCGTTCGTCCAGCTGCGATTGGTCCCCGAAGTAGGTCATGCTCTCGCGAGCCGCCTCGAAGCGCATGTAATTGGAGACTTGCAGGCCCGTTCCGGACGCCTGACCGGACATGCGCCCGGATGTTCCGGCCAGATATATGTCGCCGCCGTCCACATAGTCGGCCGGAACAGCGACAGCCGGAGTGAGAGGGGCCGTCGAATCAGGCCTGACACCGCCTGTTTCAGCGCCGTTTCCGCGATTTCCGACCGCATCGATGGCTCTAACCTGATATACGAAGAGCTCTCCCTCAATCAAACCAGTACCGGCCGCCAGTGAGTCGAAGTGAGTATACTCGGTGGCTGGGCTATTGCCCGGCACGGCAGCAGTCGTATCGATCGGATATAAGGTTCCATTTTGCGAGCGCCGACGGATTTCATATTGCTCAACCGAGCTGACGGCATCGCTGACTCCCGACCACGTTATCTGGTTCACGCCGTTTGGTGCGGCGGCCGCAGTCGCATCGTCTACATTCGGCGGTGGGCTGGCATCCTGGGTGGCATAAACGGTGTCGGAATAGGTCGTGTCATCGGGAGCGATGAAGTACGCCTTGGCGTAGTAGCCGTACGTGACCCCGTTCTGTAGATTCTCCACCACGAAGCTCAACGCACCGCTGATCTTGGCTCCGAAGGACGGTTCGATACAACCGTAGACGGAACCCGGATCGGTTGAGTCAAAGAAACATAGCTCGTGCGAGAGCGCGCCAGGGGCGTCGCCTACAGTCAGAGTAGCAGAAGTCCCGGGAAGAAACGGGGGGAGGGGATCGATAGTTGGTGACTGGGCCGCCAATTGGCCCCCGAAGGAGATTAGGAAGCCCATTGCCAGGACCATCCCAAGCATCCTATGTCGGGTTGTTCTGAGGTCAGCGGAATCCCATATCATTAAGTACCCACCAATTCTTCACGATTGATCTCAAGTCCAAAAGCAAGCCCCTCTTTCGGACTCAGTCGATTCCCGGTGCAGTGTCACAAAGACACTCCAAAGCATGGCTGCATAGTTTCCTTTTCCTCATGCTCAAGTCAACAAAAAGTCCTGGCCGACAGTCGCGGAATGCCGCGATTTTCGGGCCTTTGCGTCCCGTTCGATGGGCTTTGCCGAGCTGCTTGGTTGCCGCCCGAGTCCGATGATCGCGCTTGACCTCACCAGCCCTCATTCCGTACCATGTTTGTGGCGTTCAACCACAAAGGAAAGCGGGACATGAGCAGCCGTTACGAGTTCGTTGAGCATACGGCCGATATTGCCATTCAGGCTTTCGGGGACAATCTGTCGGCCGCCTTTGAAGCAGCAGGGACCGGCTTGACCGATCTCCTTACCGGCGGGGCGACCAGCCAGAGTGAGGAGACCATGACCTTTGAAGTGACTGCAGACGATCAGGAAGGGTTGTTGATTCGGTTTCTGTCAGAGATCGTGTTTCTGTTGGACGCGGAACAAATTGTTCTGTCAGAATTCAAGATCAACTTGGACTCAGACACCAAGCTCACTGCGATCGCCTGCTCGCAGCCTTTCGATCCTCATCGACATGGTGGCGGGATGTTGGTAAAAGGCGTATCGTACCACAATCTGCAGATCGAAACCGGTGCCAACGATCAACTCAGTCGCATCTGGGTGCTGTTGGATGTTTAACTGCATGCAACATAGAGAGGCTTGCTGATGGCTTGGAAAGGACCGATGAAGCGGCTTGACGACTGTCGGTATGAGATTCCGGCCGACTATCAGTCGGACGGGATGAAGCGAGCCGGAGTGGCGATGAAGGTGCCGGGATTGATCTTTGCCGACAAGGGCATGCTGGAGAGCATCACGCGTGACAACGCCCCTGAACAGGTCGTCAATGTGGCCACTCTGCCCGGCATTGTGGCGTATTCGATGGCGATGCCGGACATTCATCATGGCTACGGCTTTCCGATCGGCGGCGTGGCCGCTTTTGATGCCGAACGCGGGGTGATTTCGCCCGGCGGAGTCGGATACGACATAAATTGCGGCGTTCGTATGCTACGGACCGACCTTACGGTCAAGGATATTCAACCCCGGTTGGAGAAGTTGATCGATACGTTCTACAACAACGTTCCTTCCGGGGTCGGCTCTCAGGGCCGAGTGCGCATCTCCATCGAAGAGATGAATGATGTCCTGACCAGCGGCGCTCGCTGGGCGGTCAACAAGGGGTTTGGTTGGTCCGAGGATCTTGAGGCCACGGAAGATAGCGGAGCAATCCCGGGCGGCGATCACGAATGCGTCTCGGCCAAGGCCAAAAAACGAGGTGCCCCGCAACTGGGATCGTTGGGAGCAGGCAACCATTTCCTGGAAGTTCAGAGGGTTGATGAGATCTTCGACATAGAAGCGGCCCGAGCGTTTGGCGTGCAGGAAGTAGGCCAGATAGTGGTCATGATCCATACTGGTTCGCGCGGTTGTGGCCACCAAATTTGTACCGATTATCTTGAAGTCATGCGCGGAGCTGCTCGGAAATACGAGATGCCACTGGTCGATCAGGAGCTTTCCTCCGCTCCAGCGTCATCGCCTGAAGCTCAGCAGTACTTCGCCGCGATGAAATGCGGGGCCAATTTCGCCTGGGCCAACCGGCAACTGATTGCTCACTGGATCCGAGAGTCGTTTGAGGCTGTTTTTGAGCAGTCGGCACGACGGTTAGGGCTCGATCAGATCTACGACATAGCGCACAATATCGCCAAACTGGAACATCACACAGTGGACGGCGAACGGCGTCCACTCTATGTCCACCGCAAGGGCGCTACCCGGGCTTTTGGACCCGGCCAGCCCGAGGTGCCGGAGCAGTACCGCGCCGTCGGACAACCGGTCCTGATTCCCGGCTCGATGGGTACCGCCAGCTACCTTCTGGTTGGCACGGACACGGCCATGCGGCAGACTTTTGGATCGTCCTGCCATGGGGCTGGACGAGCCAAGTCGCGCCACGCCGCGATCCAACAGCACAAAGCCGACGCTGTCCTGAAAGACCTGGGCGACAGAGGGATCTACTTGCGAGCCAAGAGTCAGCGCATTGTCTCTGAGGAGGCTCCCGGTGCGTACAAAGACATCGAGGATGTCGTACGCGTATCGCACCAATCCGGAATCGCTCGCATGGTGGCGAGAATGCGACCCATGGGGGTGGTCAAAGGCTGGTCCGCCTCAAACTGGGGGCGGTTCCATGTCCATACCGGCCCAATCTTCCTTGGCCGGGCCATACAACGATGGCACGCGAATACCGGCCTGACGCATCAAAACGGTCATCTGGCCCCGATGATGGATTTCGTGCTCAACGAGAGCCTGCAAGCCAGAATTCCGTTTCCACTTCTGGCCGTACATGTCGACTTCAGTAGTCAGAACGTCATCGTCCCAGTCCAGCTTGATGGCTGAGCCGAGAGTCTTGGCCATTTTAGTGTAAGCCTCGCAGATTTCCTTCGCTGACGCCGGAGCAGCAGATTCATAATCGAAATCGCCAAAATCAAGGCCCATCTTCTCGCACATTTCGGGGATAGTGCAGACAATATGCCAGGCCATGCGGCCGAGCGTTCGGTGCCCGTCGCAGACCGTTTGATTGAGCGACTCATCGGTCAGGACATTGAGCATTTTCGCCGTGGATGTGGAAATCGATTCCCAGCTACCCATGAACTCATCAATAGTGTGATACATTTCAACTTCCCGTAAGACGTAGGGTTTGTGTTCTCTTTCTGACTATTCAGTGGCCGGACCGAGAATGACATCAATCGCGGCCAGCATATCATCAGACAATTCCGTCTCGGAGGCAATCACATTTTCAGTCAATTGCCCCACCTGTGTCGCACCGGTAATAGTGCAGCTTATCTCAGGATGATTTAGAATCCAGGCCAGCGCTAATTGGGATAGCGAATAACCAGCCTCTTTGGCCAGATCCTCGAGTTTGGTGGCGGTGGCAATATTCGCCTCGGTCAAGATTCCGCGCATCCAGCGAGTTGTAGCGCCGCGACTGCCATCCGGGGCACCGTCCCGATACTTGCCGGTGAGAAGTCCCTGGGCCAGGGGTGACCACACCACCAGGCCGATACCATGGCGGGCACAGGTGGGCATGATCTCGGGTTCGATGTGACGATCGATCATGTTGTAGCAGGGCTGTTCCACGACCGGCTGATAGCCTCGCCATTTGTCTGCCTCCGCAACCGCTGTATCAATCTGGTCCGCCTCGAAGACAGACGTTCCCCAGTAGAGGATCTTGCCCTGGCGAACCAGATCGTCCATGGCCCGGACGGTCTCGTCCAAGGACACTTCCGGGTCAAAACGATGGCAGAAATATAGATCGAGATAATCGGTTCCAATCCGACGCAATGACCGCTCAACAGACTCCATGATGTGCTTGCGGCTAAGGCCACGATCGTTCACGTCAGGTGACATCGGCCAGAATAACTTGCTTGAGACAACCAGTCGGGAGCGATCATACGGTTTGATTGACCGTCCGATCATCTCTTCAGCCTTGCCGGTAGAGTAGATATCAGCGATGTCGATATAGTTGACTCCAGCCTCAATCGCGGCCGAGATAATGGTATCGGTCCGTTCTTGTTCGACCGGTCCCCCATAGGTCAGCCAGCCGCCCAGGGCTATTTCGGATACTTTCAGACCAGTCCGCCCGACTTTACGATATTTCATTATCTCTTTCCTATCTGTCTTTTTTCGTTACAGCGTATTTTAAGCAAGAACCCCGGCTGGCGCAACCGAGTTCACAAGGTTGTCGGATACGGACTTGAACTAAGGCCGCAAAATCGTATATTGCTCCGACGGCCTGAGAATGTCCTTGCGATGATGGCGAATTGTCGATACGAACCAGGATTAGGATGAGAGCTGCCAAATTGAGCCAACCTTCTTCGAGCAACGGACCTTCTCGGGACGGAGTGGGGGAGATGTTTGACCGGATTTCCCACCGCTACGACCTGCTGAATAGATTGCTCTCGCTTCGCCGCGATGTGGTCTGGCGCCGAAGACTGGCAAAATACCTGCCCGCTGGCAATGAGCTTGAGCTTCTCGATTTGGCCTGTGGAACGGCCGATGTCATGCTGACCCTGAAGAATCGCTCCAAGAGCGTGGCCACCATCGTCGGCCTTGATGTGTCCCGAGGCATGCTTGCTATTGGGGCCAGGAAGATCGCTCAAGCTGGATGGCAGGATCACCGACCGCACCATCGGCCTGGCGGTTCTCAC
>CAZHDS010000011.1:0-32717 GCA_964531495.1 uncultured Ignavibacteriales bacterium | reverse complement strand
CTGCATAACTATCGCCTTCGGGATCCGCAATCTGGCCGCGCTGGAGCGATCCCTGGGTGAAATGCGTCGCGTATTGCGTCCGGGTGGTCGTCTGTTAGTGCTGGAGTTTTCTTTGCCGTCAAACAGCCTTCTTCGAGGTCTTTATCTCCTCTATTTCCGACATGTTCTGCCTCGGCTGGGGGCGGTTGTTTCGGGTGACCGAGAGGCGTATCGCTATCTGGACAAGACCGTTGAGACTTTCCCTTACGGCGCCGAAATGGTAGAGATTCTGGAAAACTCCGGGTTTGTCGCCGTGCGTCAGCATCCTCAAACATTTGGTATCGCCACTATCTACCAGGCCGACATGACCGCGCAGCCGATTCACCACGAGGGGGAGTGTTCATGAGTTTCCCCACGGAAATCGATCGCGCCGTGTCCTTGCCCGAGGCTATCACCGGGCTTGCCGACCAGGTCCGAGAGCATTTCGCGACCTCATTGGAGGGCGGCGACTCATTGCCCGTTCGGCTGAGCATTCCCATTGAAGCGATCGATCCCCTGCACTGGTTGCGGGCTCAGGCGAACGAGCGCCGGGTCTATTGGTCAAGTCGGGATGGGGCCCTGGAAATTGCTGGATGCGGCATCGCCGAGGAATTGGTTGCCAAGCCGCCGTTTGAGCTTTATGACCTGTCAACGGGAATCCCCATCGATCCCGCTTCGGGGCGGTGCTGCAGCTCGACGGCTGCCCTCAGATACCTGGGCGGCATTCCGTTCGATATTGACCATAAACGCACCGCTCCAACGTCGAACCCGTTCACCGTCGCTCGGCTGATCCTACCCTTGATTGAGCTTGGTCGTGAGGATGATCACTGGACTCTTGCATGCCATGTAGTGCCGGGCAAGACCTCGCGGGACCAGTTATTGGCGGCCCTGAACGCCCTGAAGCCGAATGAAGCTCTCGAGGCTGATCTAATCGGTGGTCCGCCGAGGCGCGTATATACGCCGGATCAAGTTACCTGGGAGGCTATGGTGCGCCGCACTATCGGTCTCATCAGAACCGAAGCAATGGAAAAAGTCGTGCTCTCGCGACGTTGCCTCCTGGAGGGAGGCGATCCGTTCGATCCGTTCGATCTACTGGCCATGTTACGAAGCGTCTCAACGGAGTGTTACCACTTTGCCGTTCAGATTGGCGGGCAGTCATTTGTGGCCCACAGTCCCGAGCGGCTATATCGCCGGACCGGCCGAGAGATTCTCTCCGAAGCGCTGGCTGGGACGAGGCCGCGGGGGCGAGACCCGGTAGAGGATGCGCGTTTCAGCGAGGAATTGTTCAGCAGTCATAAAGACCGGGAAGAGCATCGTCTTGTGGTCGATGAAATACGTCGAGCTTTGCGAAGCCTCTGCGCTCGAACAGATGATGACCAGGCGCCGGGCGTCTCGCTGCGCAAGCTGACCTTGGTTCAACACCTTTCGACCCACTTCAGAGGCGAACTTGCCCCGCAAGTCGATGACGCCACTATCCTGAACGCCTTACACCCCACCCCAGCCGTGGCTGGGACGCCTACGGCCAAGGCGCTGCAGCATATCAGTGAAGTTGAAGGATATGACCGAGGCTGGTACGCCGGTCCGATCGGCTGGGTGAGCGCCAATGCCGCTGAGTTTGCGGTTGGCATTCGATCCTGCACAATCGACCAGAATCAGCTCACAGCCTACGCTGGGGCTGGCATCGTGGCCCAATCCACCCCTGAAGGGGAGTGGCGCGAGACGGCCTCCAAACTGGCCAGTTTCCTGAAGCTTTTTGAGTGATCATGACCCTTGATATTGCACATCTCAACCAGCGTTGGGCGGCTTTGATCGTCGAGGAGTTGGTCCGCCGCGGAGTTCGGTATTTCTGCCTGTCGCCAGGCTCGCGCTCGACTCCGCTGGTGATGGCAGTGGCCGAAAACCCTGACGCCGAACACTTCATTCATTTCGATGAGCGAGGGTCAGCCTACCACGCCCTCGGATATGCCCGGGCTACCAACGAGGTGGCGGCCGTAATCACAACGTCAGGAACCGCAGTGGCCAACCTCATGCCGGCCGTATGCGAAGCGAACCGAGACGACGTCCCGATGATCCTCCTGACAGCCGATCGACCGCCCGAGTTGATCGACACCGAAGCGAACCAGACCCTGGACCAACACGGCATATTCGGTAAGCAGGTGCGCCTGGCCATAGATCTGCCTTGCCCTACAGTGGAAATCGGCGACGAGTATCTGGTGTCTACTATTGACCAGGTTGTGGCTGCCGCCGTGCGTGAGGAGGGGCCGGTCCAGCTCAACTGCCGCTATCGCAAGCCGCTCTATCCTGCCCCCGACCTTGGCGATGCTGGTTCGGCAGGTCGAGTCGCTCATGAAACGCAGAAACGCCCAGCTACTTTTGAGCCAAGGCGGCCGCGGATCGATTCCGCCACAACATCCAGGATCGGTCGTCGTTTGCGTGAGGCGCCTTGTGGACTGTTGGTGGTAGGACGACTATCCCACCCTGATCAACAGGACGCTGCCATGAGATTGGCCGAGGGACTCGGTTGGCCAATGCTGGCCGATATCACTTCTGGTCTGCGTCTTGGAAATCAGGTTGCGACGGCTCAATCGTACTATGATCTTCTCTTGGCTGCCGACGAGACCGTTTTTGGAGCCGACCCCGGCACGATCTTACACATTGGTGGCCGACTGGTCTCCGCCCGACTGCAGGGGCTGCTGGCCAGGAGCGATCCGGACGTCGTGGTTCGGATTGACGACCAAGATCGCCGTCGGAGTCAAATCAGGGTCGGTGAGCGCCACACCGGCGATGTTGCCCGCTTCTGTCACGAATTGGCCGAGCTACTTTCTGGTAAGTCAAAATCAGCGCCCCCGGCCATCGATTCAAGTGCGATCGATGAGATAATCGACGCTAGCCTCCCCGATGGGGCCGCCCCGACCGGACTTTCGTTAGCTCGTCTCGTCACCCGCAACATCGTCCCGAACATGGGCTTGTACTTGGGCAATAGCCTTGCCGTGCGCGACGTCAACATGGTAGCCGCAGGCAATGTAGCCGCCACCGACGGTCCGCCAGTCAGAGTCGCCTGTAATCGTGGTGTCAGTGGGATCGACGGAACTATCGCCAGCGCGGCCGGATTCTCCCGTGGTCTCAAGCAGCCGGTCACGGTCTTTATTGGTGATCTGGCTCTGTTGCACGATCTTAATTCACTGGCGATGCTGAATCACTTGCCTCATCCAGTGACGGTCATCGTCAACAACAACGACGGCGGCGGCGTTTTCGGCCAATTGCCGGTCCGTGAACACCATGCCGTATTCGAAACCTTCTTCACGACCCCTCACGGACTCGGCTTTCGATCCTCAGCGGAGCAGTTCGACCTGCGATTCTGGCAGCCGTCTACAAATCGAGAGTTTGTCGATGCCTATCGTCAGGCGCAAGCCGGAACAACCTCATCGCTGATCGAGGTGGTGACTGATGGTGCGGACCGTCGTCGGCATTATCGCGACCTGGTGGCCGCAATTGGCCGACACTTGCCATCGCGGCAGGGATGACCACCTTGTTGTCATATTCATTCGACAAAACTGGCCCTGAGCAAGCAATTCTGATGTTGCATGGGTTCATGGGGCGCGGACAGGATTTTGATCAAGCGGTGAGTTTGCTCGGCGACACCGCGAGCTGTCTGACTGTTGATCTTCCCGGCCATGGTGCCTCGGCCGCAGTTTCGGAGGAGTTGTTCAGCATGGACGTATGTGCGAAGGCGGTGATTGCCATCCTTGATGATCTGGACCCGCGTCGGGTTGATCTCCTGGGATATTCCATGGGCGGGCGTCTGGCTCTATATTTGGCGGCCAACTATTCGCATCGCTTCCGTCGCGTGGTTCTGGAATCCGCCTCGCCGGGCCTTCGCGACGAGTCCGCTCGGGATGCTCGCAGACAGCATGACGCCCAATTGGCGGAGCGACTTCGCCAGGAGCCATTCGACGAATTCCTCGATGAATGGTACCGCCAGCCGGTTTTTGAGTCTCTCAGGTCTGATCGGGACAAACTCGCTGCCACGAAGAAAATGCGGTTGGACAACAGTCCAGAAGGACTGGCAAAATCGCTGCTCGGTATGGGCACAGGAAGTCAACCTCCCCTTTGGGATCAGTTGGCGACGATTGTCCCACCGATTTTCTTGATAACAGGGGAGAAAGACTATAAATTCTGTACGATAGCCCGCGAGATGGCAGCTTTGTGTCCGACGATTCGCTGGGAGGAAGTCAAGCGCGCCGGACACAATGTTCAGGTTGAACGTCCGCGGGAGTTCGCAAAGCTGGTTAGAAGTTTTCTTACCGAACCGATCGGGGGTTCCTGATGGCTGATATTACGTGGATGGCAACGGGCTCGTTCTCTGACATTCTCTATCATAAAGCCGAGGGCATAGCCAAAATCACCATCAACCGGCCGGAAGTGCGCAACGCCTTCCGCCCCCAGACGGTGGATGAGATGTCCCGGGCCCTCGCGGAGGCCCGCGAAGATCCCGAGATCGGGGTCGTCATAATCACCGGAGCCGGCGACAAAGCCTTCTGCTCCGGGGGGGATCAAAAGATCCGAGGTGACACCGGCTATCGGGACGAAGGGGGCGTGCATCGCCTGAACGTACTCGATTTTCAGCGCCAGATACGCACCTGCCCCAAACCGATAATCGCCATGGTCGCCGGTTACGCCATTGGCGGTGGCCATGTTCTCCATCTCATATGCGATTTGACGATCGCGGCGGAAAACGCCCGCTTCGGGCAGACTGGCCCCAAAGTCGGATCATTCGATGGCGGCTACGGTGCCAGTTATATGGCTCGCATCGTGGGCCAAAAGAAAGCTCGCGAGATATGGTTTCTCTGTCGCCAGTACGATGCTCAGCAAGCGCTCGACATGGGCCTGGTCAATACTGTCGTACCGCTGGCTGAACTGGAAAACGAAACTGTCCAATGGTGTCGTGAAATCCTGGCCAACTCGCCGATTGCGCTTCGATGCCTGAAAGCGGCCCTGAACGCTGACTGTGACGGCCAGGCCGGGTTGCAGGAGCTGGCCGGAAATGCTACTATGCTGTTCTACATGAGCGAAGAAGGTCAGGAGGGTCGCAACGCCTTCATTGAGAAACGCCCTCCAGATTTTTCAAAATTCCCGCGCCAACCGTGATGCCAATCATGTGCTATAGTACAAAGAATGTTGGCCAATGAAGAGCGCGACCTATAGTCCAACCCAAATCTGGCTGCTAGCAGCCCGGCCAAAGACTCTTCCAGCGGCGATCGCGCCAGTCCTGATCGGCATCGTGATGGCTCACGAGAGCGGTGGATTTGACCTTTGGGCGGCGGTGGCCGCTTTGCTGGGGGCAGTCTTGATTCAAGTCGGTACCAACTTCGCCAATGACTATTTCGATTTCAAGAGTGGTGCCGATGAGGGCAATCGGCTAGGTCCGATGCGCGTAACCCAGGCTGGGTTGGTTTCGCCCACGGCCATGAAAACAGCGACCACGATGGTATTTCTGCTGGCCGTGTTATGCGGCACTTACCTGGTGTGGCGAGCGGGTTGGCCGATAGTGATCGTCGGCTCACTGGCCGTGCTCTTTGGGCTCATGTACACCGGCGGCCCGTATCCTCTCGGCTACAATGGTCTGGGAGAGATTTTCGTTCTGGTATTCTTCGGACCGGTAGCCGTGGCCGGCACTTACTATGTGCAAACGCTCAGCTTCAGTGAACCGGCTGTCATGGCGGGGCTCGCGCCCGGGCTACTGTCGGTCGCGATACTCTCGGTCAACAACCTGCGCGATATCGACGGCGACCGAATGGCTGGCAAACGTACCCTGGCTGCTCGCTTCGGACGCCGATTTGCACGGATTGAGTATGCTCTGGCGGTGATTGTCGCTTCTGTTATCCCGGTGCTGATGTATCTGCGGTACCATGACCATCAATGGGCTATGCTCACGGTTCTGGTAATTCCCCTGGCTCTACCAAGCATTGCCAAGATGTTCTTCTCATCAGGTCGAGATATCAATCCGGTTCTGGCAGCCACGGGTCAGCTTCTGTTAACCTATAGTCTCTTGTTCGCCATCGGATGGCTCCTATGAAGATCGATTCGGCCCGGCTCTGGTCATATGGCTTGCCCCTCAAGAGGCCGCTGCCGACAGCGGGCGAAGAGGCTCGCACTCGAGACGGTCTGATCATAGAATTTGGGTCGCAGGATGGAGATTTTGGCCTGGGCGAAATCGCTCCTTTGCCTGGCTACAGCGCAGAGACTCTGAGCGATGCTCAAACCGAGACCGAGGCTGCTATCTGGCATCTGAAGGGTAGTGACATACCACCCAACCTGGAAGAGCTCTCGGGAGGCTTCGCGGCTTGGCTGGGCAAGATCGCGCGTTTGCCATCAGTGCGTTTCGGTATCGAGTCCGCCATTCTCAATCTGTTGGCGGCAAGCCAGAAATTAACTCTCGCCGAACTCATCGCCGACCAACCGAGCCTATACATCTATGTCAATGGTTTGCTTTCGGGATCATCTCATAAGGTTCTTGAACGGGCGGATGAATTCGCAGCCAGCGGCTGTCGCGCTCTCAAGTTAAAAGTCGGTCGCCTGGAATTGGAGGAAGAGATCGAGTTGGTTCGACAGGTGCGCGCGCGCATCAGCGCTGACGTCGCGCTCCGGCTCGACGCCAACGGCCGCTTCAGCCTCGACGACGCCATCAAGTTCGGTCACGCGGTAGCAGATTGCCATATTGAATACATTGAGGAGCCGGTATCTGGTTTGTCTGATTTGGGACAGTTGCTCAACCAGGGCTCATTCCCGGTTCCGGTGGCGTTGGATGAGTCGTTAGCTTCGATGGAACCGTCCGAGCTGGCTGATTGGGATCGAGTTCACGCCGTGGTGATCAAGCCGACCAGGCTGGGACTGGAGCGCGCTATGATGTTTGCCCGTTTTGCATCGGCTCGGGGTATGAAGGCAGTAGTGTCGTCCACTTTCGAATCTGGAGTAAGCATCCTGACGCTTATCAACTTCGCCGCCGCCCTCAATCTGGGTGACGTTCCGGTCGGATTGGATACTCTGGATTGGTTTGAGGCCGACCTGCTGGCAAGGCCATTGGGCATCGATGCGGGTCCTGTTGATCTGAATCGTATTCCGCGCACCGTCGCAATCGATAGCCTCAACCCAGATCTCATCCGGGAGGTCCATCGTGCCTGACAGCGAGAGCATCATGGCCGAGGCTTTTCAGCGCTTCCACGATCAGGAGGCGATCGTGTGGGAGCAGCGCACGCTCTCCTACGAGGAGTATTCCAGGGCCACGGTGGCAGCATCAGCCATTCTCGTTGATCACAGCGTCTCGGCCCATGATCGGGTCGCGATCATAGCGGAACCGTGCTGGCGCTACCCCGTTTTGCTGCGGGCGATTTGGTCCCTGGGAGCGGTCGCTGTCCCGATAAATCATCGTCTTCCTGAGGACCTGCGGAGAGACCTGCTGGATCAATCACAATGTTGTCTGGCGGTTCACGACAGTTCCTGCTCGCCTCCAGTCGCCGGTCAAACGATCAGTTTGCTCGCCATCGAGAACACCGTCCGCAGTGACAACTTTCGCTCTTCGGCCCCCGCAAGAACAGATGTCATCCGGGCTCACAGCGATCCCGCAACGATTCTATTCACGTCGGGCAGTTCCGGGACACACAAAGCGGTCGTTCATACTCTCACGCACCATATCGAGAGCGCGCTGGCATCCAATGACAATATCAAACTAGCCCTCGGAGATCGCTGGCTGGCGACTCTGCCGTTTCACCACGTGGCCGGTTTGTCGATCATATTCCGGACCATGCTGGCCGGGGCCGCGATCGTGATCCCAGAGAGTCAATCGAATCCAGCGCAGGCAATGGATGACTTCAGTGTGACCCACTTGTCTCTTGTGGCTGTGCAGCTTGATCGCATGCTACGATCCCAAGTTGCCAGGCAGGCCGAAGCGAAATTATCGGCCGTCCTTGTCGGAGGCAGTGCTATTCCAGCTGAGCTTATCAGCGATGCTCACCGGCGGGGCTGGCCGATATTTACGACTTATGGCTCGACCGAAATGGCCTCGCAAATCACGACCACAAAACCGGGCGCACCGTTGTCAGAACTACAGACTTCCGGGCGTCCCCTGAAACACTGTGATGTCAGAATCAAGGACTCGGGCGAAATTCTGGTGAAAGGAAAGAGCCTGGCTCTCGGCTATCTCAGTGACGCGACAATCGTGCCCGTCTCTGATCGCGAGGGCTGGTTCGCATCTGGCGACCTGGGCGAAATCGACAGCAAGGGGCGTCTGATTGTTCGGGGCCGGAGGGATCGCATGTTCATCTCTGGGGGCGAGAACATTCATCCTGAGGTGATCGAGGCAGCTGTGGCGCGATTGCAGGGCATACGAAGAGTCTGCGTCTTCGGCGTTCCTGATCCCGAATATGGCATGCGGCCGATTGGAGTGGTTGAGTTCGATACGACCGAGCCAGAACGCGAGCAGGATCTGCGCGTCCGTTTGCGGGACGGATTGCTGCCGGGCTATCTGGTGCCTGACCGGTTCTATCGATGGTCTGGAACCGCTGAGACCGGTGGTCTCAAGACAGATTTGACGACCATAGTTGATCTCTGGCGTCGCGGCGATCTAACCAGGCTCAAGTAAGGCTGCTCAAGCCCACCCGCAGCTTCTCAGGGATTTCGATCTTATCACCGGTTCCCTTGTCGATTGCGACGTGGACCGTGCGAACCATGGCAGCCTCGTTTCCCTTGCCGTCCTTGAAGTTGTACGCCAGCGCGAAGGAACTATTGCCCACCCGTTCCGCCTTGAGCGTAATGGTGAGATTGTCGCCATAGAACAGCGGCCGCATGTAATCAGCCTCAGAGTGGGCAATCAGAATGAAGTAGTCGGCATCCCTTATTACCCAGTCCAGGCCGCATCCAATCGACTTCATGAAGGCCTCGTAGGCGGTGTGGGCAATGCGATAGTGGTTGGCGAAGAAGGTTATGCCAGCGGCGTCCGTGTCGTGAAGCTTGATGTTGGTCTTGGTCTCGAACATGGTTTCTCCAGTCAGTTTGCCCGGGGCGGCCGGTTAGGGGCCTGTATGTCAGGACCGCGCCACACCACCCAAAAACAAAATTTCGATGGCCTGAGGGAACAATACGTCTATATTAGCCGTCATTAATAGAAGTGTAAACAGCAAACTTGCAGCAATCTAACTGGAGTTCCTTAAGGAGAACGGATGAACAGGTTTAAATCAGCAACTCAGGGGCTAGTAGTGCTCTTGGTAGCACTCATGACACTGGCCGCCGTGGGCTGGGCCGATGACACCGGCGCCATCCCGCAGCGAAGCGAAATTGACGACCAATTCAAGTGGAAGACACAGGACATCTATCAAAGCCTCGACGAATGGGAGGCGGATTTCGCTCTGCTCGAATCGCGGATCCCAGACTTGAAAGCTTACGAAGGCCATCTGGGCGATTCCCCGGATATGCTTCTGGGTTGTTTGAAGCTTTCGGATAGTCTTGATGTAATCATCAGCAACCTCTATGTCTATGCATATCTGAAGCTCGACGAGGATAACCGGGCCAGCGACTACCAGGAGCTGGGTGGTCGGGCCTTCGGCATCAATTCTAGACTCGCCGCTGCTCAATCATTCATGGCACCCGAAGTTCTTTTGATCAATGAGGAGAAGTTCGACGGCTTCTTTCGGCAGCAGCCGGCTCTCAGCGAGTACAAGTTCTATATCGATGATCAAATGCGTCGCAAGGAGCACATTCTTTCTCCCGAAGAGGAGAATCTGCTCGCCTTGGCGGCCAGCGTTACAGGTGCCTCTCAAAAGACTTTCAACATGGTTGAGTCCGCTGATCTCAAGCTGGGCACCGTATTAGATCCCGATGGCAATGAGGTCGAGCTGACCTGGGGTCGTTACTCCAACATCATGAAGAACACCGATCGCGACTACCGCAGTCGGGCCAATGACACCGTTCAGGCCAACTACAAACGGTATATCAATACGTTAGGTTCCACGTTGAGTGGTTCGCTGAACACCGACTGGTTCCTGGCGCAGGCCCGTGGCTATGAGACTTGTCTGGACAATTCTCTGGATAACAACAACATACCTACGGCCGTCTTTCATAGTCTGGTCGACGCCGTCAATGCCAACCTGACGCCGCTACAGAAGTTCACGTCGTTGCGCAAGAAATTCCTCGGCTACGATACCTTGTACACCTACGATCTGTCAGTGCCGCTTCTGCCTGAATTCGACAAGAAATTCACTTACGACGAAGCGCGTTCGATGGTGCTCGAGGGACTCAAGCCGCTGGGTGACGAATATCTGAGCGACCTCGAGGCCGGTTTGAACTCTGGCTGGATAGACGTATATGAGAACGAAGGCAAGGGCTCTGGCGCCTACAGCTGGGGAACGTATACTTCGCATCCCTTCGTGCTCCTAAACTTCTCTGGGCAATTGAACGATGTCTTCACGCTCGCCCACGAGATGGGTCACGCCATGAACAGCTATTACACCAACAAGAATGAGCCCTACGCTTATCATGGTCACTCGCTCTTCACCGCTGAAGTAGCCTCGACCTTCAACGAAGCTCTGATCCTTAAGTACTTGATCGAGCATTCGGAGTCCAAAGAAGAAAAAATGATGCTGCTCAATTACTATATAGAGCAGATTCAAGGCACTTTCTTCACGCAGGTGATGTTCTCCGAATTCGAGCTCGCCGTTCACGAGCACGTCCAGACTGGTGGCGCTTTCTCGGTGGACTACTTCCGGAGTACGTATCGCGACATCTTCCAGAAGTACCACGGTCAGGACCTGGTGATCGGACCTGATAATGACATGAGCGGCATGAAGATCTCCCACTTCTATCGCGAGTACTACGTCTATCAGTATGCCACATGCTACGCTGCGGCGCAGGCGTTGTCGCAGAAGGTGCTCGAGGGAGACAAGAAGGCTCTGGCAGCATACAAGAAATTCCTCGCGACGGGCAGTTCGGCCTACCCGGTCGATATCCTCAAGGAGGCGGGCGTTGATATGACCACCGCTGAGCCGGTCGAAGCCACGATGCAAATCTTCAGCGACCTGGTCGACGAGATGGAACGACTGCTTCTCGACGAAAGTTAGTCGAAACGGTCCCAATCATCTGATTTCTTCGGGCCGGTGGCTTAGGTCGCCGGCCCGTTTCTTGTTAAGATTGTGATTGGATCGCTAAGCTCTATTGAACCGGCCACTTACAGCCGATGTTTGAATGCCCACCGGCCAAATGCCCCCATTGGGCCCCGGCCGCCCGGGAGAAACCACTTGACAGATATCAATAATTCGTTATAATTTCTTTTAAGGTAAGAACTTACGGGTCTTACTGGTCATCAGGCAACCGCTCTTCGGACCTTGCTGAGAGACCTTGATATACTGCTACATGGCAGAGCTGACGGCTTTGCCGGACAACGTGTACCGATTGCAACCACAGTAAGGTGTGGCGTGTGATCTTTGAGGCGTTTTTCCTGATGTTCCGACCCAAGTCTCGCAATATTCCTACCGACCAAGAGTGAAGAACAAAGAATGGCGACAGGGAACAGATGATGAAGAAGACATTGATTGTGCTGGCGATGATGTTGGTGCTTGTGGCTGGTGCTATTCCAGTCGCGGCCGGGGAGACCTATTTCGAATTCAAAGTCCAGGATCGAAAGGAGCTTGATCGGCTCACGCGAGTTATCTCGATCGACGATGTCCAGGACGGTGTCGTGCGAGCCTACGCCAACGATCGTGAACTGGCCGAATTCCAAACGCTGGGTTACGCTTACCAAGTTCTGCCGGCTCCCTCGACTCTCATCGTTCCGCGCATGGCCACCACCAAGGATGGTCTCAAGGATTGGGACGCTTACCCGACCTACGATGCTTATGTCGCCCAAATGAACCAGTTTGCCGCCGACCATCCAGATATCTGCCGAATCTCAAGCATAGGGACCACGGTGAGTGGCCGCCAGCTGCTGGTAGTCAAAATTACCGATAATCCTGATGTCGAAGAGGACGAACCGGAAGTGTTTCATACCAGCACGATGCACGGTGATGAGACGACCGGTTATGTCCTCCTACTTCGGATGATTGACTCGATCCTAACAGACTATGGCACCGTCCCTGAAATTACTGACATGGTCGACAATTTGGAAATCTGGATCAATCCGAACGGCAATCCAGACGGTTCGTATGCTGGCGGCAATAGTAGCATCTATAGTGCGACTCGAAGCAACGCCAATGGTTACGATCTGAATCGTAATTTCCCCGATCCGACAGCCGGCCCGACCCCGGGTGGGACGCGGCAGATCGAAACCACACACATGATGAACTTTGCCGGTGCCCACAGCTTCGTGATTTCGTCAAACAGCCATGGTGGCACCGAGGTGCTCAACTATCCCTGGGATACGTACTCCCAGAGGCACGCCGATGATTCCTGGTTCATCGATATCTGTCGTGCTTACGTAGACTCTGCTCACGTTTACAGCCCGTCCAATTACTTGGAGGGCTTCAATGATGGCATTACTAACGGATATGATTGGTACACTGTGGACGGCGGTCGTCAAGACTATATGAACTTCTATCACGGCTGTCGGGAAGTAACCTTCGAGCTGTCGGATACCAAGCTGCTTGCAGCGAATCTGCTTCCCAATCACTGGATCTGGAACCGCATTGGGCTGTTCAATTGGTTCCGAAACGCTCTCTATGGTGTTCGCGGGATAGTGACCGACTCGACTACCGGCCTGCCGCTTCTCGCTATGATTGAAGTGCTTAATCACGATCATATTATTGACAGCTCGCAGATCTTCACCGATCCCGACGTGGGTGATTACCACCGCATGCTGGATGCCGGCACCTATTCCCTGCGGTTCACGGCTCTGGGTTATGTTCCGAAGACTATTGCCGGCGTCACGGTTCAGGATATGATGTCCAGACGTCTTGATGTTGCCCTGGCACCTATTCCAAATGAGCCCGTGGTCTCGTTCCTCAGTCAGGATGCGGGCGTTGTTGATCCCGGCGACGATGTCTCGATGGGTGTTTGGCTTGTCAACGACGGCGGGGGTGACGCAACTGGTGTGACCGCCAATCTGATCTGTGCCGACACGTTCATCACCATGACCCAGGCGAGCGCAGGCTACCCGACTATTACTGCCCTTGGAGGTACCGCCCGTTCGCTGAGCTCCTTTGAGTTCGCTGTAAGCCCGGACACACCGGAGGAGCATGAAGTGCTCTTTGACCTGGCTATAGCGGCTGACGGCTATAGTGACACGGTTAGCTTCTCCATGACTGTCGGGCTCAAGATCGAAGATTTCGAGAGTGGCGATTTCCTTTCGTTCCCCTGGAGCATGACCGGTAACCTCCCCTGGGTGATAAACGGCTCAGCTCATGAGGGATCGTACGCGGCCATATCAGGCTCAATCACTCACAATCAGACGAGTACCATGTCAGTTACTCTTGATGGTCTAGTCGCGGGGAATATCTCGTTCTACTATAGAGTGTCGTCGGAACTCAATTATGACTATCTCCGTTTCTATGTCGATGGCAGTAAGAAGGGTGAGTGGTCCAGTGAAGTGGGCTGGACCGAGGCTACTTACGCTGTCACCAGCGGCAACCACACTTTCCGCTGGACCTATTCCAAAGACGGCAGCGAATCCGATGGCAGTGACTGTGCCTGGGTTGACTTGATCACTTTCCCGCCCTCCAACGCGGATAAGGACGGCGACGGCGTTATCAATGCGGCCGACAATTGTCCGGACAAACCCAACTCCGGCCAGGAAGATGCTGACACCGACGGAGTGGGCGACGTTTGTGATAACTGCATGGCAGTATACAATGCGGATCAGGCCGACGGCGATGGTGACACGGTCGGCGACGTTTGCGATAACTGCCCCACGACGGCCAATACGAGCCAGACCAACCAGGACACCGACGACTTTGGTGACGTGTGCGACAACTGCCCCACCACCGACAATCCTGATCAGGCCAATGTCGACAATGACAGTTTTGGCGACTTGTGTGACAACTGTCCTGATAGCACCAACGCCAATCAGGCCGACTTCGACGCCGATGAAATCGGCGATGTCTGTGACAACTGCCAGTTTATCGCGAATGCTATTCAGACTGACAACGATAACGACGGTGTTGGCAACCCCTGTGACAATTGCCCGGATACGGTCAACACTGACCAGAACGATTCGGATGGTGACGCGGTCGGAACGGTCTGCGACAACTGCCCGACCGATTACAATCCGTATCAAGAAGATGGCGACGGCAACGGTGTCGGCGATGCCTGCCAGGTGCTCCTCTGCGGCGATGCCAACGATAATGGTACCGGCCCGGACATTGAGGATCTCATTTATCTCGTCGTTTTCATGTTCCAGGATGGCCCCGAGCCTCCGGACATCGCTTCTTGCGACGTAGATGGTGTGGTTGGTGATCCTGATATTGCCGACTTGATATACCTGGTGGCCTTCATGTTCCAAGAGGGTCCAGATCTGATCTGCCAGTAGTCACCGACTCGCGGGACAAGGGTCGCACGAAAACAAGAACGGGGCTGACGAAATGTCGGCCCCGTTTCTATTTGTAGCGATGTCCGTCGGTCCGATGCTTAGTCAGTCCAGGAGTCCCTCTATATTGATCACATCCTGCTGCGCCTGACGGTAGTCTTCGAGTCGGCCGATGTCCAGCCAATAGCCGTCGAAGGGATAAGTTGCGACCGGCTCGCAACGAGCCATCATAGTATAGATCAAATCATCGAAACCAAAAGCACGGTCGTTCGGGACCAGGTCCAACACCGAGCGAGAGAACACATAGACGCCCATCGATACTACCAGGCTCTGCGAAGGTTTTTCGGTGAAGCTTGTTGCCAGGCCGTTCTGGTCAACTTCAAAGACGCCGAAGTCGACCCGGTTGGTGCGGCGGTAGGTAGCGACAGTTACCTGGGCTTCGCTTCTTCTGTGCGCCTCGAAGAGCTGGCCGAAGTCGAGATCGGTAAGAACATCACCATTCGTGACGAGGAACTGATCGGGCAAATCGGCAATGCGTTTGATCGGGGCCACAGTCGATAGCGGTGTTGACTCTTCGCTGAAAACAAGCTCCAGGCCGTAGCGTTCGCCAGTTCCCAACAAGTCACGGATCTGGGCGGCACGATGTCCGACGGCAACGTGGGCCTTCTTGACGCCAGCTCGGCTTAGCCGCTTGAGCAACAACTCAATGATCGGTGTTCCTCCGATAGGCACCAACGGCTTGGGGATCTCTTCGGTTAGAGGTCGCAGGCGAGTGCCCATGCCGCCCGCGAGTATTACAGCTTGCATCAACCCTTCTCCTCTATCCCCTGGACTCAAGCATTAACATTACGATAGGCTGGACTGTCCGGGGCGCTGATGATGCCAAGGCGAACGGCCCTTACTATTTCTGTGATTCCGTCGGTCACGGTGCGCTTGGTTTGAAAACCAAGGAGGCGTTGGATCTTGTCAAAGCGTACCCGATAGTCGCGCGGGTCCTCATCCCGGTGAACATACGATACTAGCCGCTCGGCCTCGGGAAGCTGCTCGAGAATCATGGTCACCAAGGTGCCTTTCTGATAGTTTTCGTCGGTACAACCGACATTTATCGCCTGCCCAGCCACTGCCTCTCCTTTGGCCGCGATAACCTCCAGGCAGGCCTGAGACAAATCATCGACATGGGCGTACGGACGCCAGAACTGCTCGCCGAATACTTCAAGTCGGCGGCCCAGAGCTAGCTCTTTGGTGAATTCATTGACCGTGAGATCGAATCGGGGTCGCGGCGAAAGACCGAAGGCAGTTGCGAAGCGCAGTACCACCGGCATCGCGGTTGGCGCAGGACGGTCCAGTAAATACTTTTCGAAGTCAACTTTGAGTTCAGCGTAGAGAGAGACCGGGCGCAGGGGAGAGGTCTCATCGACCATTCCCTCGGGATCATCCATGTGGCCATAGTTACTGCATGTTGAAGCAAAGACAAACCGCTTCACGCCGTGATCGCACGCCAGATCGAAGGCCAGGCGAGCCCCGTCCCGGTTGACAGCCCGGGCCAGCTCAGGTGTGGCGGCGCAGGCTGGATCGCCGACAATGGCCGCCAACAGTACTACGGCGTCGATGTCTTCGAGGGCAGCCCGAAGGTCCTCGCGGCTACGCAAATCGCCCTTCTGAAACTCAAAGGACGGATGAGACATTGCGGGCAATAGCGATTCCCCGCCATAAGTGAGGTTATCCAGTACGCGTACGTTGTGGCCAGCATGCAAGGCTCGAGCGGTCAGGACCGACCCGATATATCCGGCACCACCAATTATCAGGACGTTCATTGGCTTCGATCTGTCTCCCGACGTTCAGGTTGCTGCAAACTCATCATTTCGTGAGCGCCACCTACCCTATAGCTTCTCCAGCGTCGCCTTGGCCTCTATCAGGTAGTCACCCCAGAGACCTAGTTTGATCGCCTTCTTGAGGGTCTCTTTGGCCTCCGGCTGATCGTCCATGTACTGCGCCATGCCCCGTCGGAAATGGGGCAGGGGATGGTTAGGGCTGTGCAATAAAGCCCGCCTGGCTTCACCGGCGGCGGTACCAAACCGAGCGCCCTGATAGATGACAAAACTCAAATTGGAGTGGACATAAGGATCGCCCCGGCTGTGGAGCATGGCCTGGCGGGCGATTGTCGTGGCGCGATGACTGTCTTTCTCATCAATGGCCATCATACGTGAGAGCCAGTAGTTGGTGCGCGAGTGGCTCAGATTGGTCTTATAGTGGTCTTCGAGTATCTTGTACGCTTGCTCTTTGTCACCAAGAAAGAAAAGGGCTCGAGCTTGCTCCGCCGATGCATCCCAGTTGTTCGGCTCCATTTCCAGTGCGCGCAGAGCAAGATCCAGAGCTGCTTGATACTGTTTCTGCTCGGACGTGAGAGACGCATCCAGAATAAGTCCATCCCGATCCTCGGAGCAATACTGCTCCAGAAGTCCAATGACTTTCGGGAGGCCCGAAGGGTAGCGATTGATCCGGCAGGCTTCAGCCATGTTCTCGAAGAAGGCGATATTGCCATGAGCTCGTGCGATCTCACTCTCAAAAATGGTCACGCCGCGCTCAGGTTTTCCGGTCATTACCAGCAGTATGGCCTGGCGCACAGCCAAGTCAGGGTATCTCTGTGTGAATTCCGGGTGCTTTTCGAGCAGGGCTAATTCTTTGTCAGGTTCGTCAGCGATACGTCGCATAGCCAGGAGTCCGTCGAAGGCTGGCCGGTAGTCTGGATCAAGGGCAAGCGCCTTCTCATAGACTTTGCGCCCCCGGTCCGGCTGGCGATAGTCCCTTCCAGCCAGGAGGTCGGCCACTCCTGTTAGCCAGTCGGGCTGATCGGCATGAAACTGCTCGTAATCGCTGGCCAATCTCTCAGCCTCATCAAACAGTCCTACCCGTTGCTTCAGCCAGGCCAGAGGAATCCTGATTGACATCCGATTGGCCCAGGGAGCCTTGATGGTCTCGAAGGCGCCGATCATAGTCTTCTCGTCCACATAGCGATACAGCCGGGAACATATCATATAATCCAGGTAGTTCCGGTACTCCTCTAGGGGGAGGTGTTTTTGGGCATGGTTGCGCATCCTTCCCACGACCTCCAACCCTTGCGGCAGGGCGGTGCCGGGCGGGTTTTGGAGAATGTCGAAGTACATACCGGTGATCGTCAAACCGATCGTACGTTCCAAGTCGATATAAGCGTCACGGGCAAACGACTCGGCGTCCGTATGGTCATAGTAGTGCATTTTCATCGCCAGAGTCGAGGTGCTGTCCACGTGCTGCTTGTCCACAAGTTCGATCATATCGCGGGCTTCGTCCAGGTAGTCGTAGCTGAGAGCCCGGAAGAAGTGATCCTCAATCGATCTCAGATTGTCGCCAGACAGATGAACAGCCTTGCGAGAGAGGGCCATGGCCGAGTCGAGGTTGCCCCAGTTAGCGGTATAGTCAGCCCACAGCTGGCAGAAACGGGTTGTTTCAACGGTCTCGGCGAGAGCCAACTCCAGATGGGCCGTGGCCGAGTCCATCTGTCCTTCATCAAGGAAGGACCGGGCCAGCAGCATCTCTACTTCGCAAGCAGGTTGACCTGCCTGGCCAGCTTTGATGGCCGTCTGTCGAGCCCGTCCCAGTTGCTTCAGATCGAATAGAGCCTGGGCCAGCATGAACTTCGCCTCAGACTCGTCGGGGTTCAGTGTGGCGTAGGTGCTGGCCGCATTGACCGCTGCGGAGGGGTCGTCCAGCCTTCGGTAAATGCGGCAAAGGGCGGCATGGCCAGGCGAAAACTCCGGGTCGGAATCTACCGCCATCATATATTCATGCAGAGCGTCCATGAACAGAAACTGCGCTTCGTAGACGAGACCACTCCCGTACACAGGATAAACACTCATATCGTCGATATGAGCGATCTCGTCAAAAGTGGCCCGCGCTTCTTCAAACTCTCCCCGGTCGATTTGAGCCTGCCCATTGGTAGCAAGCTCCGCAATCTTCTCGGTTGGTGAACTACATCCCATCAAAACGGCTGAGATCAGGGCGATCAGAACAAGACGTCTCATGACTATTCCTCGGTGGCGTAAGAGTCCTATAAGGGCATTTACATCATTATACAGGTTTGGCAACGTAACGCATAATCGAATATGCGTAAAGGATTTAATTGATTGTCGAACGGCTTCATCTGAGATTTTTGCGCTGTCGGCACAGTTTTTGTTGTCACTTTTCGGTCCGGTGTGTATACTTCGTATATGACGGTACTATCCTCAGATGGGCTTTGCAAGCACTATCGCAAACGAACGGTAGTCAGCAATGTCTCTATCGAAGTGAATCCGGGTGAGGTGGTGGGACTTCTGGGGCCAAACGGGGCTGGCAAGACGACCACTTTCTACATGATAATCGGATTCGTCAAGCCCGACAAAGGGCGAGTTATGCTTGGAGATCGGACCATCACGCGCCTGCCAATGTATCGCCGATCTCGTCTGGGAATCGGATATCTGGCCCAGGAGGCATCAGTCTTCCGGAAGATGACGGTCGAGGATAATATAAAGTCGATCCTGGAGTTTCAACCGATGAGCCGAAAAGAGCGCAAGCTGCGGCTGGAAGAACTCCTGAATGAGCTGGATATTGTGAGCCTCCGCAAGTCACCAGCCTTCAATCTCTCTGGAGGGGAGCGCCGCCGGGTTGAGATAACTCGCGCTCTGGTCAATCAGCCGAAGTTTATTCTGCTGGACGAGCCTTTTGCCGGAATCGATCCGATTGCTGTCGAGGATATTCAGAAAATCATCTCCCGCTTGGTTGAGCGAGGCTTGGGGGTCTTGATTACCGATCACAACGTGCGCGAGACGCTCTCGATTTGCAGTCGAGCCTATATAATGTGCGACGGGAAGATTCTCAAATCAGGTACATCGGAGTACTTGGCCAATGACCCTGAGGCAAAGAAGATATACTTGGGTGAGAAGTTCCGGCTGGTCTAGCGACCATCGGGAGTTGTTTAATTAGTGAACGTAATCGGTGTCTGCCGTGAATTGCCTCGAAACGAGAACCGATAAGGATGAGTAGACGGCAGGATAGCTTGAAGTTACGTTAACGATTGTGAAGTCATTAGGTTAAATCGTGAAAATCGGAATAGGTCTTCAACTCAGACTACAGCAGAAATTAGCACCGCAGCTCATTCAGTCCCTGAAAATGCTGCAGATGCCGGTACTCAAGCTGGAGCAGACGTTACGCCATGAATTGGCAACCAATCCTCTTCTTGAGGAAGTAGAAGAGGTTTCGCCTGAAACCGAACAAACCGAGGAAGAGATTCAGCGCGAGGTCGATGATAAGGAATCCATTGATTGGGATGAGTATCTTTTCGACAACGACGATGGCTACAAGGTTCGCGAGCAGCGGGAGCACAACGAAGACCGTTTTGAGGGCACCGCTGCCAGTAAGACGACCCTGTACGACCATCTGATGGAGCAGTTGTCGTTCCTCAAGCTCGATGAAGAAGAGCGCCTGATCGGGGAGTACATCATTGGCAATATCGCGCCGAACGGCTATCTGACAATCTCGGTCGATGAAATGGCTCATGAACTTGATATTGAAACGGGTATTATTGCAGGTGTGCTGGAACGCATCCAGAATTTTGACCCTGTTGGCGTGGCCGCTCGTGATCTGCGTGAGTCCCTGCTGATTCAGCTCCGAGAAAAGGGCCTGGAAGGTTCACTCGCCTATCGGATCGTGGCCGAACACCTCAATGAACTCGACCGCAAGTCAATTCTCCAGGTGAGTCGCCTGATGAGCGTACCTGGCGAACGGGCCCAGCAGGCTCTCGAAGTCATTCGCAGTCTGGCTCCGACCCCGGTCCATGGGCGGTTCGATTCCGGTGCCATGCCCGTGATCCCTGATCTGATAGTGGAACGCTTTGGCGATGACTTTCATGTAGTCCACAACGACTCTTACATTCCGCAGCTCCGGATAAACAACGGGTATCGCCAATTGATGAAGCGCGGCAACGCTTCATCTTCGGAGACTAAGGAATACGTCAAGAGCAAGCTCGACCAAGCCCGCTGGATGATCAACGCCATCAATCAGCGGCGCTCCACAATGATCCGCGTGATGGAGGCGATCATAAGCCGACAGAGAGATTTCTTCGAGCATGGGCAAGCTTTCCTGAGGCCGCTAATCATGGAGGAGATCGCTCAGGCCGTCGAGATGAACGTCGCCACAATCAGTCGGGTGTCGAGTGGAAAGTATGTGCAGACACCGTTTGGAGTGGTTGAGATAAAGTACTTCTTTAACTCTGGAATTGCCAATTCTGACGGCACCGACATGGCCAAGCAGTCGGTCAAACTGCGCATCACGGAAATCGTAAATAGCGAGCCGATAGATAAGCCGTTCTCAGATCAGGAGATACATCGGCGACTCAATGCTGAGGGGATCCAACTCGCGCGACGGACGGTCACGAAGTACCGCGAAGAGCTGAGGATACCGGCCGCTCGGCTGCGAAAACGGGTAACATCAACCTAGGTCGCGGTGTAAGGGCATTGGAAATGCACTCTGACCACATCCCACGCCAGACCACACGAGACATTGTTGGAGAGGGGCTACCGGGGTCGAATCCGCGCGCTCATTCTCAGGGGTCGGGAGGCTTTTTTTGCTGACAACTCGCGCCTCAGAGTGTATAATCAGTATAGGATGGGCACTCCGGGGCTTTCGGGCACCGGCTAACTCTGGGTTGCTGTTTCTGCTACCAGAATCGCAGCGCCACTAGGTTGTTACACGGGAGAGGTTTCTTATCAGTCTCCAAGGGCACAATTCGAGCCTCAGTGACAGGCCAGCCAGTTTCGTTCAGTTCCCATCACACTTGCGTCTTTCAGGCTTAGTTAAGGAGAATCATCTGCCCGGCGCGGATGTAATGACATAAACAGCAGGTTGAACTGCAATAGGCTTTCCCTGGAAAGGAGAAATCCAACCATGCAGATAACAGTCACTGCCCGCCATTTTGACCTTACTCCAGAGATGAAGGATCGGGCCGAAGCCGACGTAGAAGGCTTGACGAAGTACTTTGAAAACATCATATCGGCCGATCTGGTGCTGGATACCGAGCGCCACCGAAGGATTGCTGAGCTGCGCGTGAAGGTGTTCAACAATTCCATCTCTGGCACCGGTGACACGGATGATATGTACAATTCCATCGGAGTCGCCGTCGACAAGGTCAAGGGACAGCTGAAGAAGTACAAAGGGAAGCTCAAAGAGAGGCGTCCCGAAGAGATTTACGAGAAGATCGACGAACTCACCCGTCCGTCTACGAATCCGGACGAAATCGATCAATAGCACTCGGACCAAGAACGTCCTTGAGGTCCACCCGCGTTTGCGGGTGGACCTTTTTTTATCTAGGAGCGAGCGGCGGTAGGCAGGCTCTCCAAGAACTGACCGAGCTCCCCTCGCGGTAGTGGTTCAAACATGATTCTGCCCGGACCAGTATTCCTCGAGCAAAGCACAGTTCATTTGACACTCCGTATTCAGAGTGGGGAGAAGGTCAGGGGAGCAACGATCTCGTTGAACATCTGCGAACAGGATCTCGTCATATTCGCCGCCGCGTCTGATCTTGTGTCTCAAACGGTAGGTAATTTCTTCGCGTGAGAGGGGCGTATTGACAAGACAGAACAGCTGCGGCCGTTCTCCTCGGTATATTTCCCGGGCACATGCCAGGGGGATGGTCGTGTATTCGCCTTCCTGCAGGCCAAGTTCATCTTCGATTTCCGCCGCCAGTGATCGCATCAGAAGTCTCTCCAGATTGTCATCGCAAGCGTCGTAGTCGACCGAGCCAGCCACCGACGGTCCCCACGAACCCTCCCACGATGCCAGTGTTGCGGAGCGCCTGACGGTCAACAGGGCTGGACCGTTTTCGCCGGAGACACTTACCATACCGCACACACCCAAGCAGATGGCCAGAGGATTGTCGGTCACAAGACGTGAAGGAGTCTGCCGAAGGTAATACTCTCGAAGCGTCAGGCCGTCATTCGCGAACAGCGGATGTTGCCAGTCAAGTGCAAAGCAACTCCCTGCCATGTCCCCATAGCGGCACGGCTGGACCGTCAGCGATCTGGGCTCATGATCCCATTGGGCGTTGATCAAGTGGGTGGCTGGAGGACCTACGTGCAGGCGTCCTTCGGATCGCAGGCGCTCCTCCACCTCTCGGGAGAAAGCGGCGATTCGTTTGTCGTGAAATGCGAAATGATCTGGCCGGTGTTGGATTGTCACTCGACCGGGATCAACGCGCTGTTCTCCGAAGAAACGCACGATATTAAAGTAGCCGGCGTCGAGCCGGCGTTCGGGACCTACCAGTCGCTGGACGACCATCTCAGAGGTACTGAAGTAGCGCTTGATAGCCCTGCCGTAGCTTTTTTCGCTCAAGTATTTCACTCACTTAGGAATAGAATCGCTACACCGACCACGGCGATGACAGCTCCGACAAGAGCGCGCCAGGAAGTCTTCTCGCGATAGAAGATAAATACCAGGGGCAGAATCATCACGGGTGTCATGGAGTTCAGCGTGGCGGCCACTCCGGTTGCGATGTACTTGACCGCTACCAGTGACATCCAAACGCCAAGGAACGGGCCGACCACGGCCCCGGCCCCGCAGTAGGCCATGCCGCGCAAATTCCTCACGGCGGCAATGGTTGAGCGAATCTGCCCTCGGCTAGCTGCCAGGATGAGTATGGCGACCAACGACACAACCATGCGCAGGAACGAGGCCGGTAAGGGATCTACTGTCCCGCCCGCATGCGCCATGCCATGTTTGGCCATAACCAGTCCGATCGCTTGGCAGGCCGCTGCGCCGATCCCCAGAAGTGCACCCCTGGCCAACGATCCTGAGTCCGGGTGCCCCTGTTCGACCACCGTCTGGCTCCCAGTTCTCTGATGTCGTTCCAAAACCACCCAGGTGATTCCCCAAATCGTCAAGCCCATTCCCAATAGCTGCTGCATTCCCAGCTGTTCCCCCAGGAAGACCCAGGCAATGATAGTGGCCCAGATCGGTGCGCTTGAGTACAGCAGCGAAGTAAGGCGAGGCCCAATCATCACTAACGCCTTGAACCCAAGGCCATCCCCCAGGAGAAGCCCGATCAGGCCCGAACCGGCCAGCCACAGGAACTGCTCTCGATTGAGATCGGGCGGGAAGAGGTAGCCTACAGTCAGGTAAAGGACCACGCTGAAGATCATCACGGCCATCAGCAGGCGGAGAATGTTGACCCGGAAGGATCCCAGTCGGTGGCCTGCTTCGGCAAAAAAGATCGAAGTGAACGCCCACAGCAAGGCTGTGCTGAGAGCGGCGATTTCGCCAAGGTGGTTCATTGGGAGAATATACGCGTCACGCAGGACTTAGCAACCTTCGCCCTTATACTGAGCTCTGAACAGGATCCCAATTGTGCTCGAGTCTGCAGAAATAGACGTCGGGTGCATACTGTGCAAACCTCAAGCAGTTCATAAACTACTGTTACTTAGCGTGATACGATTGGCGGCAGGTCGCGCCGGGGTTGGCATGCTTATTGACTTAAATGGTTACCATGAAGACAAAACTATTCCTTATGATAGCCGCGATTTTGATAATCGTGAGCCCCCGGCCCGCCCAGGCCGAAACCGGCCAATCCGTCAATATCCAGGGTTGGGTAACCGATGCTCATCAGAAACCGCTGATGGGTGCCAGTGTCGCGCTCCTGGATGGAGATACTCTCGAAGCCGCCACGATGACCGATTCGGAGGGGTACTTCCGAATCCACATCGAAGATCGATCGTTGACGAAACTAGATCTGAAGGTTTCTTCAATGGGCTACCGAACCGTGCTAAGGTCGCTCGTGCCTGACGGTCAGCCAGTGCTACATCTGCAACTCGAATCGATGATGATCGATATTCCAGGTATTACAGTCCGACCTGAGCTTAATGACTCACCGAGTCGCACCAACGTTTCGCGGGAGAACATTGATCGCCGTTCGCACCGCTCCGTCATACCGACCAATCCGATCAGCGCCATCGTTCAGCCCAATGCCGTGCGTGCGGGCAGCCAGCACTCCTCAAAGATCAGGGTCAACGGCACCGTGCCTGACTACCACATCAATGGCGTCAATGTCGGGGCTGATCCCAATCACTACGGCGCCTTCAGTATCATCCCGTCGTCAGTGATTTCCGAACTTCGTTTCCTGCCTCAGGGGACCGACGCCAGCCTGGCAGTGCCGGCGGCCATTGATCTCCGCACTCCGCAGCGGTTCGATCATCATCAGAAGGGCGAAATCGATCTTTCACTGATCGAAGCGACGGGCTCATTGTCGCTTGGTACGCAGAAGACCTTCCTGTTGGGATCACTCCGCAAGTCTGTTCTCGACAAAGTCATCAACCAGTTAGAAATTGAGTCCGACCGCAGGACCCTGCCACCGACGAATTTCCAGGACGTTTTCGTCTCAGCCGGTTGGAAAGCATCGCCCAGCTGGCTCTTCCTTCTTGATCAATATCATGTCCAGGATTTCCTCTCCTATAGTACGTCGCACACCGCCACTGCTTCGGGGGGCGTGAGTATGTTCCAGCACACAAAAGAGAGCTACTTCGGTGCGCGCCTGCTCGGCGATCTCGGATGGAGTTCGCTGACGGTGACCGCTTCTTCCCGTCAGGGCAAAGAAATCTATCGGGCGCATCCGGCCAATTCCCTTGTCGCTGGGCGTCCTGGATTCTCGCTTGATCTGACGGAGTATCGTCGCTCCTGGCTGCTTGGAGCGGAGACCGACGCCAAGGTGTCAGATATGCTACCTTCGATGGTCAGCGGTGTCATGGTAGAGATTGTGGATCAACGGGAAACCGACTTGCAGCAGATCAATTGGAATTTCCTGCCGCCCGACGCCACGAGTGATAACCCGCACGCCTATCAGGCGGAGCTCAATGAACTTCATGGTGCGATCAGTGCCACGGGGAAGGAAGTCAATCTCTCCAGCTACTGCTCAGCGACTTTCGAGCTGGGACGCGGTACTCTGGTCTCCGGCTTGCGTCTGGATCGTTTCGGTGCCCTGTCGAGAGCCGAGGCCCTGACTTTTCGCAGCGATCTCAGCATTCCGGTGGGCGAGGATCAGAGGCTTCATTTGTTCCTAGGCTCTTTCGCCGAGAATCCAGTCGGACGCGTTCTGCAGCCGTATCAGGTGCTGATTCGAAACGATTTGGCCTCACTGACGCCCCAGAAGACGTACTTGGCTTCGAGTAGTTACCAGCGCGGCGCCCTGAAAGTCGGTCTGTTCGGAAAGCTCATACGCAACCAAGCGATCTTGAGAAGTGACTTCGATTTTGTCGCCGACGATGGTGGGCAAGCGACTGTTCGCGAGGGCTTCTTGTCCATGCGCAGCGAGGGAAAGAGCAGTTTTGTGGGGGGAAATGTCACCGCCGAGATCGACAATCTGTTTGCGACAGGTATCGAACTCTATGGTTTCTACGCATATTCGCACGCTGTTAAGACCAATGGCCGAGTGACCGTGCCGTATGATCTAGATGCGCCGCATCGACTCGTGCTGCAGAGCAACTACCAGATATCGGAGCGCCCACTATCGGAGCCGACCTGGGCCTGCGATCCGGCCATCCCTACACGCCCTCGCAGGGCTTGCTGCTGTCGGAGTCGGATCGTTACAGCGAGGACTACGTCCAGGCAGTTCAGGAGGCTGAGAACTCAGCCCGGTTTCCTATGAGCGCCAGTTTTGACCTTCACGGGGAATTCCAGATGGGGTCCGTCGATCTCTATCTCAACGTCGCCAATGTAACCAACCGGAGCAATCCGATTGTAAATACGATCGATGGTTTTGTCTACGACGCCGGAGTCCTTCCCAGTCTCGGTCTGCGGTATCGGCTCTAGACCACAGATTCGCCCCACAAAAAAGGGACCGTGGTATATCGACAGTCCCTTCTCTGCAGTCCTTTATGGTAGACTGTATATTATCTCGTCCTAGTCCTCCTGGACCACGCGCGCGACGTCGATCAACTTGTCATCAGCAGCCAGCTTAATTAGCCGTACTCCCTGCGTATTCCGCCCAATGACGCTAATGTCCTTGACCGCCTGACGATTGGCGATGCCGTGCTCGGTGATCAGGATCAATTCGTCGGTGTCGAGAACTTCCTTGATGGCTATAACCTCACCATTGCGATCGGAGGTCTTGACGTTGATGATGCCCTTGCCACCCCGGTTGGTCACCCGGTAGTCGCCGATGCCGGTACGTTTGCCGTATCCGTTTTCGGTGGCGACCAGGAGCGAACTGTCGCGACGCACTACGACCATACCAATCATATAGTCACCTTTGCCAAGGTTGATGCCCTTGACACCGTAAGCCGTGCGACCCATTGCCCGGACATTGGCTTCGGAGAACCGAATCGCCATGCCCTTGCGTGAAGCGAGCACGATGTCGTTGGTGCCATCGGTGATGTCAACCTGTAACAACTCATCATCCGGCGGTAGATTCATGGCGTTGACGCCTACTGCCCGCGGGTTGGAGAAAGCATCCAGAGGTGTCTTTTTGATGATCCCGTTACGCGTGGCCATGATCACGTGGAGGTCAGCAGTGAAATGACGCACCTTGCAGAAGGCCGTGATGCTTTCGCCGGCCTCCATCTTGCACATGTTAACGATTGGCTTCCCCTTAGCCAGCTTGCCGCCCACCGGGATGTTGTGGACCTTGACCCAGTAGCAGCGTCCCTTGGTGGAGAAGAAGAGGATGTAGTCGTGGGTCGATGCTATGAAGAGATGCTCGGCGAAATCATCATCTTTGGTCTTGATCCCTTGCACCCCTCGGCCGCCGCGTTGCTGGCGTCGATAAGACGTCACCGACAGGCGTTTGGCGTAGCCGAGATGCGAAATGGTGATAGCCATTTCTTCTTCCGCGATGAGGTCTTCAGTCGTAAGCTCGTCGGCAGCATCCTGGATCTCTGTCCGGCGCTCATCGCCAAACCGGCTGACCAGATCGATGGTCTCGTCCTTGATGATCTGCATTCGTAGCGCTCGGGAATCCAGTATTGCCTTGTATTCGCTGATCTTCTGAATCAGAGCGTGGTACTCTTCTTCGATCTTTGTGCGTTCCAGTCCAGTCAGGCGCTGCAAACGCATCTCGAGAATAGCTGTGGCCTGGATCTCAGAAAGCTTGAACGTCTTCATCAAGCCAGTACGCGCTGTGGGCGTGTCTTTGGACTTCCTGATCAGCGCAATTACTTCATCGATGTTATCAAGGGCGATTCGGTACCCCTCGAGAATGTGAGCTCGCTCTTCGGCCTTGCGCAGATCGTATTTGGTACGTCGCACTACCACTTCATGCCGATGTTCAACAAATGACTGCAGCGTTTGCTTGAGCGACATTACTTTCGGGACGCCATGATCGAGCGAAACCATATTGATGGCGAACGTCGATTGCATGGTAGTGTGCTTGTACAGTTGATTGAGGACAATATCGGCCTGTTCGTCGCGCTTCAGCTCGATTACGATGCGCATGCCGTCGCGGTCGGACTCATCACGCAAATCAGAAATACCTTCTATCTGCTTGCCGCGGACCAAGTCAGCGATTTTCTCCAGCAGATTCGACTTGTTGACCTGGTACGGTATCTCCGTGACGATGATGGCTTCTTTCCCGCTCTTCGTCTTTTCAATACCGACTCGGGCTCGTACCAGGACCCGTCCCTTGCCGGTCCGGTACGCCTCGCGGATGCCCTCGCGTCCGTTGATAATACCCCCGGTCGGGAAGTCAGGTCCGGGTACCAACTCCATGAGGTCTTCGTTGGTGCACTCATCATCGTCGATCACCATGATTATCGCCTGGGCAATTTCCGTGAGACAGTGAGGAGCAAGATTGGTGGCCATGCCAACGGCGATACCTGATGCGCCATTGCAGATCAGGTTGGGGAACTTGCCCGGGAGGACGGTTGGTTCCGTACGGGTGGCATCGTAGTTGTCAATGAAATCAACCGTCTCTTTTTCAAGATCGGCCAGCATCTCAACTGCGATCGGGGTCAGGCGAGCCTCGGTGTAACGCATGGCGGCTGCGCCGTCACCATCCACCGAGCCGAAGTTGCCCTGGCCGTCAACCAGGGGATAGCGCATGTTGAAATCCTGAGCCATGCGCACCAGCGTAGGGTAGATCACCTGCTCACCGTGAGGGTGGTAGTTACCGGAAGTGTCACCGGCGATCTTGGCGCACTTACGATAGCCTTTGCCCGGGCGCAGATTCAGATCGTTCATGGCCACCAGGATGCGGCGGTTTGAAGGCTTCAGACCATCGCGGATATCCGGTAGGGCACGATTAGTGATCACCGACATGGAATAATCGAGGTAGGAGGATTTCATCTCCTCTTCGAGAAAGATCGATTCTATCTTCTCACGCTCCAGGGGCATGGAAACAGATCCTTTCGCAGGGGTTGCAGAATGGCCACACTATACTTTCCTAAGAGTAGACTATTGGCGGTCACAAAGCAACAAAAAACGACCCCTTTTGTCACCCGCAAGACGCTAATAGCTAACGGGTTACGAACGCACGGCGACTCCGTTTTTGTCGCCCCCGGCAAGGGCCGTGGGCCAAAAACAAACTGGACTCAGCCTGCCAGGCGTCGTATAAAGGATGTTATGAAGTACAAATCGATACTATTGACCACTGGGCTGGCCACAATACTCGGCTTGGCTCTCATAGTTGCGGCTGATGATCAACCGGCGGATTTTGACCCGCTTACTCTGGCCGGCAAGTGGCAGGGCGAGGGAAGTTTTCTGATGCCTGTGACCGGGATGGAGATCTCTGTTGAGGGCGAAGCTGATTTTGTCTATGACTCCACCTACGGATACATGCGAACCGCCATGCGAGGCGAGACGCTGATTTTCACCTATTCGGATTCTGGGCATTTGGCAATTGACCCGGTTACGGACTCGCTGCGCTGGGACATCTGGGACGGATTCGGGCGTTTTGTCGTTTACACCGGCGTCATCGAGGGCAACAAGCTGACGGGAAAAAGAGTGCACGGGTCCAGATTGTATACGATCCACACCAATTTCGTAGGATCCGACAGCCTGGAATTTCGGCTGGTCAGCACCGAGAAGGATATGACCAAGATTGAGCGGGCTCGATTCAATCTGGGACGGGTGCGACCGTAGTGTCTGTAGTGGCAGTTGCCGGTGCGATCAGAGAATCCTCTAGTTGCCAATGCCAGGGTTCCCAGGGCCGGCCGGCGGGATCATTCTTAGGATAGGTTTCGGCAAAGCCATAGCGGGAGGCGTTTCCGATCAACCACTGATAGGCGCGGGACTCGGAGAAGGACAGACCGACTTCGTCAGGAGCCGAAATATCTGTGGCGCGGCCAGTCTCATGGGTCGAGTAGCCGGGCGGGGCGACGAACCTGGCCACCTCAGCGAAGGCTTTGCCTTCAGTCAAGCGGCGCGTAATTATCTTCCTTTGATACCCGGATGATCGGTAACCAGAGCGGACCACCAGACGGACGCCATCCTCAGCTGCGGCCAGCGCCATAGCTACGAAAGCATCACGCGTTTCGCGAGTGAGGTAGATGCTATAGTCTTCGTACGCCAATTCATCGGGAAGCCGCGCTAGTCTGGTTGGGTCGGCCAGGCGGGCCGAATCCACCAGGTAGCCGCACCACATTTCTGGGACAGCATAGGCTTGACCGTCAATCATAACGGAATCGTTGCAGCTATCCCTCTGGCCGTTGGCCAAGCCCGCTGCCAGCAACCAGGTCGCTGCGATAACGAGTGAGAACCTACTCCTCAAAGGGATGCTCCTTGTTGAAGTCTGGCTGATAGTGGTCAGTGCTTTCGAGCTGCTGTTGCCATCCTCGATGAAAACCGAGCCGGTCGAATTCGTCCAACACTTCGTTATACTCCTCAACCCGCAAGGGGCGCGAAAGGTCCGGATGATCTTTCATGGCTTCGGTCGGATGATACTGCGACATGAGCGAGATGTGAATATCGGGCGACAATTCCTCGGCGATGAACCGCAGAACCGCCTTGCTATTTTCGACATGCCCGGGCAGGACCAGGTGTCTGACAATCAAACCCGAGACGGCGAGGCCGGTTTCGTCAAGAGCGAGGTCGGCGCCCTTCTGGCGATACATTTCCTTCAAGGCCTCACAAGCGATCGCACTATAGTTCTCTACATTTGAGAGGGAGTGCGCCAGCTCATCATCTTGATACTTCAGATCGGGTAGGTAGACGCCAATGTCACCAGCCATCTCGCGTAGCTTGTCCACCCTGTCATACCCATTGGAATTGTAAACATAGATCGGTTCATGACCGCGCTCATGCAGAGCTCGCATTATGCCGTTCATTACGGGCAGGCAGTGCGACGGTGAGACAAAGCCCACCCCTCTGATGCCCTGACTCAGGATTCTCTCGATTCTATCGACTATACTGGGCAGGGTATGCTCCGGAGCGGTTCCTCGATTGTCGCTGATCTGGTGATTTTGGCAGTACTGGCATTGCAGATTGCAATGGCTGAAGAATACGTTGCAGATGCCCAGGGAGCCCGAGATGACCGGTTCTTCGCCCTTATGAATGCATATAGAAGCCGCCGCAGGCTCCGGGCCCAGCCGGCAATATCCGAGCCGCCCCTGGCTGCGATCGACGCCACACCCTCTCGGGCAAGACTCGCAAGCAAAGATGTCTGACCAATCAATATCACGCATAGTGGTCCGAATATACGGTGCGGCGGTTCGGAGAGCAACCTCGGCGGGGGGGATGGCTGGCACAAAAAGAAAGCGAGGAGCACAAGGCTCCTCGCTTCCACAATGTCAGAAGGCTGACCAAGTCAAAAGACTAAGTCCATCCTATTCGAAGAAGCACCAATCACCCTGCGGGCATGATCCACCATTGAAGTACCAGTCGAACAGATACAGAGCATCCGTCGCATCGACAGCATCATCAAGGTTTACATCACCCAGGTGCATAAACGGAATAGGACCTGGGCCGCCAAGGTAAACGTAGTTCTTCAGATGAACGAGGTCTCTCAGGTCAACCACGTTATCATTGTTAACGTCGCCACGGCCGAAGCCGACCCACTTGTTGACCAGGTGCGCCAGAGGGGCGAACTCAGCCGCATCTTGGGCATCAGCCAATCCGGACATGCCGAAATTGGCGATGGCGAACATGAGAGTGTCGTCGCCAGCAAAGTCATGTTGCAGGAACGTGGCATGGAATTCCTGATCATCCGCACCGGTTACCGTGTGGCCAAAGAGGCCGGCCGGCAACTGAGTGTAGTAATAAGCAGAATCCCAATAGATATCCTCGAAGTGCGCCTGACGGGCATCGAGGTGACCGGCGTTCCACATAGGCTCAAAGCTGGTATTAGCATTCTCATTGCAACCGAACGGCAGCTTCACCATACCCCAGGCAACGTCGCCACCAGAGGCAGCAGCGGACCAGGCTGTGGAGATACTGCGGTCGATATAAGCAGAGTCACCGCCGACATCATAGTCGATCGTGGCGCCAAAGGCCCAGTTATCAACTGGGAGGCCATTGCGCTCATGGATCTGTAGGATCTCAACTGTAACGTTGCTCAGAGGCTCAAAGTCACAGACACCAACGGTGATCGAGTTGACCCATAGACCCATGGTGAGACTATTGTCAAAAGGAGAACCGAAGTTGGTCCAATCCCAACCACCACCATCGTCGAAGTTCTGGACGGAATCGAGATAGGTCTTGTAGACCGCGTTTCCGACCAGCGGCGTGTAGGTGATGCCGTCTGTGGTGTAGCCACCGAAGCAGCTAGCCGGTACGTCTTCAACGTACGAAGGCGGGCAGCTACCGTCATACCAGTTAGGATCGGCCTGGAGTGACCAATAGGAATTGGTCTCACCACCGCCGTTAGTCCAATCCTGGGTGTTCATAGCGACTTCATACTGACTGACAGCATAGAAATACGCACCCTGGTAGTAGCTACCAACGTCGCCGTCGATATCGAAGGCGTGAGGATCCCAGTCACCGGTACCCATACGACCAGTATTGGTAACGACCTGATAGTTAGCGCAACCCAATCCGAAGGAAAGGTTTACGGTATCAAGCAAGCAGCCACCAACGATCGTAACAAAGACGCACGGAATAGGTCCACCGATAGGAGCCGGGTTCAGATAGAAGTCCGGATCGTCGGTGTCAACGTACATCGAGAAGGTCTGCGCGCCGCGCTGAATCAGTGACTGGTTGATGTCCATAGTCACAG
>CAZHDS010000010.1:0-33141 GCA_964531495.1 uncultured Ignavibacteriales bacterium | reverse complement strand
GTTAGGCCGAGATATTCGTAGATCTGACCCATCCAGTCACGGTCACGCAGGGCCAGGTAGTCGTTGACGGTCACGAGATGTACGCCCTTGCCATCGAGGGCGTTGAGATAGACCGGCAATGTTGCTACCAGAGTCTTTCCCTCACCCGTTGCCATCTCGGCGATTTTGCCTTCGTGGAGCGCGATACCACCGATCAACTGGACATCGAAATGGACCATGTTCCATTCTGTCTCGATGCCGGCCACCGGCCAGGAAGTGCCGAGCTGCCTCCGGCACGCGTCCTTGACGACGGCGAAAGCTTCGGTGGCGAGATCATCGACTGACTCACCATCTTTCAGACGCTGGCGAAACTCCTCGGTCTTGGCTTTCAGCTCATCATCGGAGAGGCTTTGCAGCTTCTCGAAATGCTTGTTGATCTCATCCACGAGCGGCTGCGTCTTTTTGACATCGCGATCGTGTTTGGTCCCGAATAGCTTCGTAATTAAGTTCTTCATGTACTCCCAAATATACGTATCAGTTCGTTACTGGCTCCAAAAATAGGCAATTTGAAGCCGTCACGCAAATGGAGTATTGGAGGGAGATGCCCGTGGGTCGAGATTGAAGGCTGGGACCGGCTCGTTACAGTTGAAGCAGGAAAGAGGTCGTTGGTAGGCTTGGTCACCTACTTCAGCAAGAGCACCTTCCGGTGCGTGCTTGAAGTGGCACTGACGAGCCTCACGAAATAGACCCCAGAGGGATAGTGAATACCCTCTGATGTTGTTCCCCAACTAGCCTTGTGTGACCCTTGATCTAGGACAGATCCGTCTAACAAAGTAGCGATAACCTGCCCAAGCACGTTGTAAATTGTCAGCGTGACAGCCTCCCCCCTGGAAAGAGTGAATTCGATACTGACCGTAGAATTGAACGGATTGGGATAGCAACTCAGAAGGAAAGGATCTGACGGAGTATACGCAGGTTCTTCTGTATCATCGTTCACATCGGTCGCCAACCATGAGCCGCCCTTTATCACGAACACATCTCCAAATTGCTCCTGGAGATTGGTCCTGGCAGAGAACATGAAGTCGTCGTATCCGTCTCCGTTGAAGTCACCTGCCGTTCCGACCCTTCGGCCGATCTGGTAGATTGAAGTGCGAGGCAGATCCAACCGATCGATACTCAGGTCAGGAATCGTATCCCAGTCATCTCCGCCCAGGTATATATCTACTGCGCCATCTGCTGTGCGGGTCCGGCCACACACGAGATCATTGTATCCATCACCGTTGACATCACCGGCGGCGGCCATCTGCTTGGCCTCACCAGCTAGAATGTAGTCATAGATTGTGTCGGCGGCGGGCCCACAATGATAGATCAAGGGCTTGTTGCTGTGCAATAGTCCGAGGTCCTCCCATCCGTCGCCATCAACATCACCAAGCACATAGGCTCCGTTGTCCAAAAAGGCAAACGGGTATTGGGATTCCAGCTCAGCCGAGCTGCCGATAATGATGTCAGGATTCTCGCCAAAGTCAGGGCCCAAAAATACTAGGAATGAGCTAACACTGTCTGGATCTTTATCGAATCTCAGGCCTACGTAGATGTCGAGTATTGAATCTCCGTCAAAATCAACGAAGCCCATGGGATATGGCCCAGAGATGTAGTGGGAGTAGTCGGCAATCTTCCAAGTCCACTCAGGTATCGTATCAATCGCTGGGCAACCACTGTAGTAATGGAGAGTAGGTCCTCCCGGTGTGTTAGGCTGGATAACCAGAAGGTCGGCAAGAGAATCGGTGTCGACATAGTTCGCGCTGATTCCCATCCCAAAACCGTAGTTGTCAGTATCCTTGCGCAGAGAATCATATGGCTGTGATGCCAACGAGTCGCCGTAACCGTGATAGAAGTAGATTACGGAAAACGGGACACCAACCACATAGTATATGCCACTGGTCACCAAGTCATCAATACCGTCTCCGGTCAGATCAACGGGGATGGCGTTTTGACCTACTATGAACATGTCGGGCGTCGAATCGGGAAACTCACCACCATAGAAGATCATTGTGCCGTACGGGTCATTGGCTGAGACTGCGATATCATCATACCTGTCGCCGTTGATGTCGCCGAGGGTGGAAATGAACTGCCCAATCATGTAGTATTGTTCATGATTTCCCCGGTAATGAAAGATGAGGCTGGTGGAATCATATTGGATGTCTTGTGAATACACTGGCGACACGCACAAGACGAACAATAGCATGGCAATGCCAAGAGCTACATAACCACGACACCTGACCCTGTTATGACAATTCTGCTGCATCTGGATTCCTTTGCGTCTTACCAGACGTTGATCACCCCGCAACAATGGACTTCGAACATGCACTGCAATATACGGTCGATTCCTTGTTTGTCACGCCCCATTCCGGTCTCTTTCGGGATAAGAATAGTCCTGTTTCGCGTGCGAACCCAAGAAATGCGAATGCGTCACTTTCAACGCTTCGAAAAGCCATAACACCCGCAATCCCGCGCCACTCGGGCGAATGCGATAACTCCATTTTGATCGCATGCGATCACCGCGCCGCTTCCCGCGATTGCTTCGCGAATTAGTCATTGACAGCGAGCAAGTCTATGGATATACTCGTATTAGAAGTCCACTGATGCTCACTCTGCACCGGGGATTCCCCCTCTGTCCCCTGCGGATTCGTCGGTGGACTTTCTATTTTGGGCACTGTTCCTCGCAATCAACCACATTTTCCGATTTAGATCGATAGGCACCGCGTAGCGTCATCCTGCCCTCCCCACAAAATAAACGCGTGCATATTGACAGCGGGCCACGGATCGGTATCTTCCGACATGGGCAAATTTGATGATCTAATAGCACTTATCGGGAACGAGTTTCCCCAGGATCGCTTGACCTACCAGAATACGGTAGCGTTCTTTCATCCTGAAACGGCCGAAGAAGCCGCCAAACTCTTTCGTCTGGCCAACAAACACCGGCAAGGCATGTATATTGCCGGTTTCGGAAACAACATCACGCCGGTTGGAAAGCCGTTCGAGAAGTTGGTCGCGGTTTGCACTGATCGCCTGAATGATCTGCAGGAGATCTCAGCCAACGATCTGTTCGTCAAGGTTGGTGCGGGGTATCCGCTTCGCGAAGTCAATCGCCATATCGAGGGCGAGAACTTGTTCATTGCTCATGGTGATTTGCCTTATGTCGGCTCGATCGGTGGTGCTATTGCGGTTGGCTTGACAGCCGATCTTCATGGTCACGATGTCCCGATCAAGAAGTACTTCATCAAGGCGGAGATAGTGACTCCCGAGGGTGAGATTATCACGCCCGGCTCGATCTGCTTCAAGACGACCTCGGGCTACGATGTGGTCAAAGTCTTTGCGGGCTCATGGGGTCTGCTTGGATTTATTGCCAGCGCCACCATACGCACTATCCCCATAAGTGCTCGCGATGAGTATGCTGACATGCGGGAAAAGGGGACCACCCGTGAGGCGTTTCTGGCCGGTCTGGCCGAGAGCAATGTCACCACCGATGCCATCTACTGTCGAAAGATCAAGCAGAAGTTCGATCCGAACGCCGTCTTGCCCATAATCTAGGGCGCCTTGGCGGGCTGGAACCGACCACAGCCCGTGATGTTTTGAAGATAGTGACGCAATAACGCCGATCCCAATAGATCTGGAGGAATCATGCCCAAAGCCAATCCGAATTCCCGAGTTGCCGTCCTGGGTGCCTCGACCGACGCTGAGAAGTACTCCTTCCAGGCCGTCAAGATGCTTCAGGAATATGGCTTCCAACCCATTCCGGTGCATCCCAAGGGTCACGTTGTCGATGGTATCACCGCGGCCAAGTCGCTGGGTGAAATAGACGGATCGGTTGACACCCTGACGCTCTATGTCAACGCGAAGATCTCCAGCGCCTCGCACGCGGACATCTCCGGACTGAAACCTCGTCGAGTGGTCTTCAATCCGGGCGCGGAAAATGCCGATCTCGCCGCGAAGCTCGACAGCGAAGGCATCGAGACCGTCATCGCCTGCACTCTTGTGATGCTCCGCACCGAGCAATTCTAACCCACACACACTGCGTGTGATTTTCCCTGCGGTCGATTCGGGCTAGCGGTCCAGATCCCGTTCGGGGCTGCCTGCGCACACGGTGTGTGGGGTGGGCCAATCCGCAGCCGTCATGCTGAGCGGAGTCGAAGCAGACGCCGGCTTACGTATCAGCCACCCTTCGACCCTTCGCCAGGCTCAGGACAGGCTCCGCTCAGAGTGACCCTACATGGCCTAGGTCCGGTGGCTCCCCAACTCACACTTAGATTTCGGTTCCAACGAATTCCGCATATCCTACAAACGGGACAAGCGTCCTCCCGTTTATTGCCCCTCAAGCGTCAGATTCGACCGGGGAGACGACTCTTTCTTCAACGAATCAAAACATCGTATGTCCAATGTTATGTGGTTGGCAAGCAGGCAGTTGAATACGCAGGGTAACGATCAAACTCCGACGGTGTTTCGGAACCCATGCGGTTTTGTGGCGGCGGGAAAGAAACTCATGAATCTGGGGAAGAGATCCGCTTCTGATCGGTATCACCGTTAAAGCTTGCAGCTAATATTCTCCGGCCCGTAGTATAAGGACTGGAGCCTGCGCCAATCTGTGAAGGAGTAGTGATGAAGACAATCAGCGTCATGATTTTGATTCTAGCCCTGTCCGCCGTAGCGATGGGGGACGAAGTCGCGGTTACGGTTTACAATAGCAATCTTGGGGTAGTGACTGAAACCCGGCAGTTGGATTTTGAGAAGGGTGTCAACCGCCTTGCGTTTCGCGATGTGCCCTCCCAGATCGATGCTGCTTCGGTTCGCTTCGAAGTGACCGATGGTGGCGGAGTATCTATTCTGGAGCAAAACTATGCCTACGATCTGGTCAGCCCGGAGCAAATGTACAATAAGTACATCGATCAGGAGATCGAACTGATTGATAAAGATGGCCGGCTGTATGTCGGGAAACTGATGGCCCATTCCAGCGGCACGGTGACGCTCATGGAAGACAATGGCCGTGTCAAGGTCGTTCGCCTTGATAACATCACCGAGATCAACTTCCCGCAACTCCCTGATGGCCTCATAACTCGGCCGACGCTTTTCTGGCTCTATCGGGCCGGGGAGAGTGGCGCCAAAGAATGTCAGGTTGGTTACCAAACAGCCGGGTTGAGTTGGAATGCTGAGTATGTGGCTTTGCTGGGGGCGGACGATGCCACGCTCGACCTCTCCGGTTGGTCTTCGATCACCAACAACTCCGGCAAGACCTATAAAGACGCCCGCCTGAAACTGGTTGCCGGCGAAATTAATCGAGCCCGACCGGAATATCGGGGTGGACGAGAAAAAGTAATGACCATGTCGGTCCCAGAGGTGGATGGATTCCAGGAGAAAGAGTTCTTCGAATACCATCTCTACACCCTGCCGCGACCGGCCACCGTCGCCAACAAGGAGATCAAGCAGGTTTCGCTTTTTGATCCGGCTTCGACGCCAGTAGACAAGACTTACACTTTTCGTCCGGACCGCAACCCGACCGATGTCGAAGTAGCTCTGAAGTTTGTCAATTCCAAGGATGCCGGCATGGGGATGCCGCTGCCGGCCGGTCGCATCAGAGTATTCAAAGAGGACTCGGATGGTTCGGTTATCCTCCTCGGAGAGGATCGAATCAACCACACCCCCCGAGATGAAGAAGTGAAGGTCAAGGTGGGCAACGCTTTTGACATTGTGGCCAAGGAAACAGTGCTTGATAACGTCAAAGTATCTCAACGCATCGAACAGCGCACTTTTGAGGTAGAGATCAGGAATAGAAAGACCACGGATATCGTCGTGGTCATCGAAAAAAATCTGTATGGCGACTGGAAGATCTTGTCGTCAGACCGCGAGTATGTTAAGAAGAGTGCCCAGACCGTGCAGTTCGAATTGCCGGTGAGAGCCGGGCAAACGGCCACTTTGGGTTACGAGGTTCGCTTTGGTAGCTAACCGTATGGACGATGGTTGACAAGTGAAAGATGATCCCTTACATTCCCACGATTGAAGCGGTAGTGTGTTGTTGGGATCGGTTTGGAGGTTGAGATGAAGAAGTTATTTTGGTCACTGTTAGTTCTTGGCTTGCTTGTTCTTATGGTTGGCCCCGCGACAGCCAAGGAGCCTCGCAAATTGCCGGCTTCGGCCTACATAAAGTCAGCCAAGATTCACATCCTGTCGGGTGATCCGGTTCGCTATCTGGAAGCGGCGGCGATGTTGGACTCACTCTTCATGCACTATGGCCCTTACGCTGAAGGCTTGTTCTGGATGGCTCAGATGGCGGTTGATGGTATTGAGACTTCATCCAGCCCGATGGACAAGAGCCCCTACGTGATGGCAGTGGTTGCTTATCGTGACTCTTTGCACATGTGTTGCGAAAACGAGGACATCAAAGATAGGTATCGCAAAGGCTGTGACGGATTTACTGAGCTGCTTGACTCTATTGCCGCGAAGTACTGGGTTGAGTTCTATAACGCCGGCATCGAGCAGATGAACAAGATTGCGGACTACAATGACGAAAACCAAGGCTTGGATGATTCGTCGATGATTGCCTTCAACAAGGAAGGTATCGCGGCGAATTTCGACTCTTGCGTGGCTAACATGCAATTGGCCATCGCCTTCGACGCTACCGATCCGCGTACTTATATTGGCATCGGCTCGGCCTATCAGGGGCAGGAGATGTTCGACGAAGCTATTGAGTGGAAGAAGATGGGTCTTGAGATGCTGCCGGACTCGTCCAAGCCCGATATGCGGCTTTCGATCGCCTATGATTACATCAACTCGGAACGGTATGACGAAGCCACGCCATTCCTTGCCAGTTATGTCGATGCGAAACCGGATGACCTGGCGAACAGATACAACCTGACGATTTGCCTCAACAATATCGGGCAATATGACTCTGCCATGGTCGTCTTCAAGTCCATCATTGCAGTGGACTCGATGCATGTCAACGCTTTGTCCGGTACCGGCCGTTACTACAATGAAATGGGGCGCTGGGCTGCAGACTCGACCAAGAGGTATGAGGCTGCGGGTGACACGGAACAGGCCGACAAATGGCAGGCGCACCGCAGCGCAATGTTTGACTCGGCCCGAGTATATTTCGGCCGGACCTTCGAAATTGATCCGACTGATGCCTTCAACACTGATATGTTTGCCCTCAGCAGTGCAATTGCGGGCCACTTTGACGATGCCGCCAGGGGCTACGAACAGATGTCACGGTTGGAGCCGGACAATTCGGACCACTGGCTAAACCTCGGTGACTGCTACATTGGCTTGAAGGAATTCGAAAAGTCGATCGCAGCGTACGAGAAGGTCGTCGAGCTGAATCCGGACAACCGCACTATTTGGGAGCAGCTGGCTAACCTTTACCAGAATCAGGGAATGAAGGCCAAAGAGGCTGAGGCGCGCAGCCATCTCAAATGATATGCCTCTTGCGGTCGGGCAGCGAGAATGACCTGATCAGAGATAAATGAACCCCGATGACGGCAGGCGCTGGCCTGCCGTTCGTCTGTTTGGGCAGGATATCCGAATATGACCGAGTCGTCTTTGGCTGAAGTGGCGGTGGCCAGTCCCATCCGGTCGACGTTCACATACGAGATTCCGGAGGGAAGCGAGCAGCTTCAGCCGGGCCAACGGCTGCTGGTACCGTTTGGCCGGACCCGTCGGCTAGGCTTCTATCTCGGGCCGGCCAAACCACGCCCCGATCTTGCCCTAAAGCCTATCAACCGAGTCCTAGACCCTCAGAGCTACATCAACGCTGAGCTGTTCCAGTTTTGTCTCTGGATGGCGCGCTATTACTTCGCCAACCCGGCCGACTGTCTGGCCGCAGCCCTTCCGCCCAGTCTCAAATCGCGTCGGGCCGTCACCTACATGTGGACTAGCGACCAGAATGCGGTACTGCCCGACTCACTAGCGGGGACTGCAAAATGGGGGAGAGCCGTTCCAGCGGTTTCGGTCAGAGAGATGGCTTTGCAGCGGGGCTTATTGGCGAAACTGGTTGCGGATGGAATAGTGATCGAGAACTGGCCCCTGGGGGAGGAGGCGATCAAAGGACGGCGCTCCGGATATCGCATCTCGGACGTTCAGACGTTCACGAAGTCTTTTGCTGAAACGCGTTTCCAACCCGAGCCGTTCGATGGTACTATGACCCGGTCGCAGCTGCTCGCCGGTGAGTGGAGTGATTACCAGCTTCGCAAGGCGGTCCAGAGCGGCGTTTTGGTGCGAGCACACACAACCCATCACTCCATTCTGCCTTTCATTGCGGGCCGCAAAGATGTCGGTGATCTGGAACTGACCGAGGAGCAGCAGGAGGTGCTGGGCGGTCTGAGCGAGACTCTGGGAAACGGCTTTCAGACCAGTTTGCTGCATGGCGTCACGGGGTCGGGCAAGACCATCGTCTACTGCCATCTATGCCGCGAGGTTCTTGAGGCGGGCAAGACCGTTCTGGTTCTGACCCCTGAGATTGCCCTGACGGGGACTACGCTGGCTTATTTTCGCGGCTTTTTCGGCGATCAGGTAACAGTGAATCACTCCGCCATGACGCAGCGGGAGCGCTTGGACAGCTGGCGTGGCATTCGGTCCGGACGCTATCGAATCGTGGTTGGACCCCGCTCGGCTCTGTTTGCTCCTTTGGACGATCCGGGTTTGATCATTGTTGATGAGGAGCATGATCCGTCGTACAAGCAGGACGATCCCAGTCCACGCTTTCAAGCGCGCGACGCCGCTGTAATGCGAGCCAAGATGGCTGACATTCCGATCGTGCTGGGCTCCGCCTCACCTTCGTTGGAGTCATATCATCATGCCCGGAAAGGTCAGTACAATTTGCTGAACTTGCGTCATCGTCCCGCCGGCGCGTCTCTGCCCACCGTTCGCGTAGTCGACATGCGGAGCGATCGCCTGCGCGGCGATTTGCCGTTCTTCTCGTATGCCCTCAAAAAAGAAGTGCAGAAACGGCTTGATGAGGATCAACAGGTGATTCTGTTCCTCAACCGCCGGGGCCACTCGCCGCAACTCAAGTGCGCTGACTGCGGCAATGTGCCGTCGTGTCCCAAGTGCGAGCTGCATCTGGTATATCATCGAGTCGGCCGCAAATTGACCTGTCACTACTGTGGATACGTCGAACCCGTTCCATCCCATTGCCCCAGGTGTCAGAAGGATGATCTCATCTACCTCGGCGTTGGCACTCAGAAGGTCGAAGAGAGTCTGACGCGATTGTTCCCCGATGTCAAAGCGGTTCGTCTTGATAGTGATGTCGCCTCGGGCCGCCGTCGGGCGCATCAGATCCTCACGGAGTTCGGTGATCGGAAGTACCAACTGCTCTTGGGAACACAGATGGTGGCCAAGGGGCTGGATTTCCCCGGGGTGACCCTGGTCGGCGTGCTGGCGGCAGATTTGAGCATGGACTTGCCCGATTTTCGAGCTTCGGAAAGATCATTCGCCCGTCTCCTGCAGGTGGCAGGGCGGTCCGGTCGAGCTCAGCATCCAGGGGAAGTATTGATTCAGACGTTCTATCCTGACAGTGACCTCATCGATGAGGCTGCCCGGCAGGACTATGTGTCATTCTATGAAAGAGAAATCGAGTCTCGACGAGCACTACAGTATCCTCCCTTTTCGCACCTCGTGCGGGTGAGTCTCTCTGACGAAAATGAAGAAGCCGTGAGGAAGCAATCGGCGCTGTTTCGCGACCGGTTGTCAGTAGTGAACCGTGATCATAGCTTGGCGAGCGAGATCCTGGGACCGGCTCCCTGTCCTCTGAATATTCTGCGGGGGCGCCACCGTCGCCACATCATCATCAAAACCGGTCATGTCGTCAAACTCGTGCGCTCTCTCGATGACTGGGAGCGATCCGAGCCGCGCTTCGGTCTACCAGCCTCGACGAGGATAGTGATCGATGTTGACGCCGACGACATGATGTGATTGTCGCACTCATTTCTATTGTCAGATGTCGGGTGATTTGGCGCGGGTGTGCCGCCGAGGCTGAGTCCCCTCTGTCTACAAAGTAGAGCCACGACCAGACCCGACGGCTCCCGCACACGCTCAAATGAAAGGACGGACGAGTCTTTTCACTATGTCATACATAAGGGCAAGTGCTGTGCCATTCCCCCGGACAGAATGATGGGCGGTGGGTTAATAGCCTGTTGCCAAGCCTGTTGGCGTAGCATGGAAGTTTTCGGGTCATGGTTCGTGTCCTTACGGTTCGGACAATCGTACGAAGCTTGTCCTGCCGTCCGACGCAGATCCTGTGGGGTAACAAATGTGAGTAATTAGGGCCGGAATCGCTTATATTGGGCACCGATGAGTACGATCCCACCCAAAGTCCGTTTTCAGACGGTTGGCTGCCGCCTGAACCAGTATGAAACCGAACGCATGGCGGCCAAGCTGGCCCGTTTTGGGTTCGAGCGTGTCGACGGTGGCGAACCTGCTGAGCTGTGCATCATCAACACCTGTACCGTCACGCACCGCGCCGACCGCGACTGCCGCTACCTCGTGCGACGAGCCCGCCGGGAGAATCCTTCGGCCCGAATAGTACTGGTCGGATGTTATGTCGAGACCGATCCTGAGCGCATTGCGATCGACCTTGAAGTCGATGCCGTCCTACTTAACAGCGAAAAGGATGATATCGACCGAATTCTCGCCCGGCGCTGGCCCGAGATGTTTTGCGGTCCGGGGGAGAGCGACGACTTCGTGGTCGATTTTCATCAGCATAACCGAGCCTGGGTCAAGATATCGGATGGCTGCAATCAGACCTGCTCCTATTGCCTCGTAACGGTCGTCAGGGGCGAGCTTGTCTGCCGAACAGCCGCGAATATCATCGACGATGTCCGGCGTCTCGTCGAAAACGGTTACCAGGAGATCGTCCTGACCGGCGTCAATATTGGTTACTACCGGGATGACACCGCTCGCCCCGCAATCGACAATCTGACCGATCTTTGTCGCTTGATGCTGGCAGAAACCAATCTCTATCGCTTGCGACTTTCGTCGATCGAACCACAATCTGTGACCGACGAGCTTCTGAAGCTGTATGCCGATGCCCAGGGAAGGATATGCCGTCACTGGCATTTGCCATTGCAATCAGGCTCGAATCGCATCCTGAAGCTAATGAATCGGCCATACACTCAGGAGCGCTATCTGGCTCAGGCCGAGCGAATCAAGGCCGCAGTCGCGGGCGGGACTGTGGGAGCTGACGTGATCGTGGGTTTTCCGAGTGAGAGCGACGAGGATTTCGAGGCCACTTGTAAGGTCGTCGATTCCGGATTGGTGGACTATCTTCATGTTTTCAGCTATTCCGATCGCCCAGGTACCAAGGCAGCGTCGCTGCCGGACAAAGTGGATTCGCGGCTGATCCGAAAGCGCGTCGAACAGCTCAACGAGATCTCGAAGCGCCGCTGGCGGCTGGCTCACGAGCGGCAGATCGGACAAGAGCTCGAAGTCATCAGCGAGTCCAAAGGAGCGGATGACGGCTGTTTCCGAGCGGTGGCAGACAGTTATCTCAGGGTTCGACTGCCGGAGGGCAATTCCTTCGGTCGCGCCGTGGTGCGGGTTCGCCCAACCATCGCGCACACCGATTTTGCCGACTGCGAACTTATCACCAAATAGTATTTGGACCCCTCTCCTTCGGATCGATTCCACTAGCGGTCCTGAAATCGAATGGGGCTGCTTCCGCCGGATAGCACACTGTGCGCGATCTTCTCCTTACTTATAGCTTCGAATCGGCGATTCTGAAATCGTGCTCGGCTTTGTCCGATTTCGATGCTAAGGCAGGGGCCAATAGGTCGTTTTCTTCCGTGTTTCGCCGGAAAATTCTTCACACGCGATCAACATCGGCTCGAGTCGCATTCCGCGCTCTCGCCGCTAAGCTACTGTGTTGCAACGGGTCATCGGCGTGACGCCAACTCTGGCACGGTGCTTGCTTAATGGTCAGATGACAAAACACGTATAGGAGTGTGCGACAGTGGCTGAAAAGCCTGAAAAACAAGTAGAAGAGACTGGTGCCGAGGAGACTGCTCCAAAGGCCAAGAGCCCATTGATGAAGTACATCATGATGGGTGGTGGTGGTCTGTTGGTGGTGTTGCTCGTTGCGGTCGGCACAGCCTTCCTGATGGGCAGTGGGAGCCACGAAGAGCCGGTGGAAGAACCAGCGGCCGAGACCGCAAGCATGACTCAGCCTGAACAAAACCACGCCGAGACCGCCAGTGAAGCTGGAGCAGGTCACGGCCAGGTTCCGGCTGTTGCTCAGTTGCCCGAACCTCTTCAAGAACATTCCCAACACACGGAAGCGGCACCTGACGAACATCATTACGCCGCTGAGGAAGATATCTTCTCAACCGAAGATCCATCCGTCCTGGAAAATATCATGGACAATCTCGCATTCCTGGATTATCAGCCGGGCCAGGAAGAAACGGCCGCCGGCGAGGCCCCAATGTCCAAAGATGACTCCCTAGAGAAGGTCGATTGGTTAGCCGCCGAGAAGGCAACCCTGACCGAGCGCGAAGGTAACCTCGCCCGTCGTGAACGCGAACTAGCCAGTGTCCAGACTGAAATAAGTAAGAAACTGCTGGTCCTGGAGCAGGCGGAAGCTACCCGCATTAACAATATAGCCAAATTGTACGATGGTATGGATCAACGGGCGGTCGCCCAATTGATGGCCAACCTGGACGACAACACCGTCGTGCTGATCCTCCCGAGAATGAAGACCAAGAATGCCTCGGCCGTGATGTCGTTGTTGCCGCCCAAACGAGCGGCCAAACTTTCCAAACAGATGATAACGATCGCAGAGCACTAAAATGAATAACCCCAGCGTCAACATACTGGATCTCCCAGCCAACCTGGTCGGCCCGCCGACAGGAACGGTCTCGGGAGAGATATTCCCCGTCATCGACGGGAATGCTCCGGTATTCGATGATCTGCTGAGTGGGCTTCTGGCATCCAATGGAGTCGACACTCCGGATCAGACGCAGCAAGCCGACGTTCCGACAGCCTTCGTGCTGGATCAACTCCTGAGTGATGGTGACGACACCGCCGAAATTGCACAAATTCCGTTGGGTGCGACTGATCCGAAAACCGACATTGCGTCGTTGGTGACTGCTTCCGAGAGCAACTGCCAGAACAACGGAACCGACCCGACGATGTTGTCTATCGTGCCGAATGGCGGCAGCCTGCAAGACGAGGCCGATCTAATCGTCGGTCCGAAGTTGTCGCCATCTGGAGAAACTACTGCCATCGACACCGACGTAGATGACAACGTTCTGGCTTTCAATCGCGAGCTCAATGAGTTGTTCCCGCAAGGTCGCATCGCCAACAACGAGTCGCTTCGGCAGATTCTCATGCACGAGCCGGTGACTGTCGAATCCGGCCGATACCAGATTACTGACTCCAAACAAATTGGTCAATCACTTCAAATGGAAGTCATTGCTGATAATGCCGATGCCGAGCCAATCCGAATTACGCTGCCGTTGGACGCGCTCACTCAGAAGCCGGAAACGTCAGCCGTAGCTCAGCGAGTTGCGGTCGTTCAGCCGGACATGGCACGGGCCGAGTTCCAGAGACTCGTAACAAGCCTCAATCTGAAAGAGATTGAAGTACGGGTTGGCACCGAAGGTAGCTTCCTTTCTGAAGACCCGACCGAAGTGACAATCATCGGCGAAGAAGGTTCCCGGCGGAACGTGCTCGAGGGCAAGATGATTCGCGAGGATTTACAGGCGTCCAAGGCAAGCTCGGCGGCGGGCAAAGCTGCCCAGCCCCTGCCAAATGCAGATTCGCGCCGGCCGGACCTGGCGCTTCGCAAAGATATGTTCGCTCGTCAGGACTCCGATCGATCGAAAGCAGCTCAGCCAGATTCGCCTCGCCCCCAGATCGCCGATGAACTCCTGGTTCCTGGCTTCCGCCAACCAGTCAACATCACTCGCGCGGCTCAACCGATTCCATCGCTGGTCAACGGCCCAACCCCGAAGACGGTGGGCGAGACCTGGCTACCGGAGTCGATGACTACCGCTGACAAGGTCGTCGGGCTCACCGATACCGCCGCTGGAAACTCCGGTGGTATGGCTGGTGACATGCAATCATGGCTGGACAAGCCGTCCATAGAAATTGCGCCGTCCGAGAACGGCCGCGTGCATCGTCCGGTGCAGTTCCATTTGCCGGACAACATCAAGGCCGCCCTGAAAAGTCATCGTCAGTCGATCACGATTCAGATTGAGCCGGAACATCTTGGTCCGGCCCGCTTGTCGCTCGTAGAGCGCCACGGTGGTATGCAAGCGACGGTCGTGGTCGATTCGGCCGAAGCCAAGAGCCTTATCGAGGGCTCTCTGGACAAACTGGCTCGCCAGTTAGAGAAGGCTGACATACACATTGATAAGATCAACGTCACGGTCGGTGGTGAGAGTCACCAACGTCATGCCTTCAATCGTCACCAAGCTTGGCACGCCAGACAGCTGGCCGACCGGATGAACTCATCCGAGATCGACGAACACGAAAACCCGATTCCCGGAATTGACTCATCTGCCGGGCCACAAGGATACTTGACGCCGAGCGGTGTTAACCTGCTGGCGTAACAAAGGATACTATTATGGGCTTCATATCTCCAATAGCAACCGACAGCAATGGCGCCGAAAAGGTAACCGGCAGTCAACAGTCTTTGGGCAAGGATGATTTCCTCAAGCTGTTGATCACTAAGATGCAGTACCAGGATCCATTGAATCCCATGGAGGACGAGGACTACATCGCCCAGCTGGCCCAATTCTCCACTCTGGAACAAATGAACAACATCGCCGACGGCATCAGTCTGTCGAACGATTTGGACTACCTGCAATCCCAGTCGCTCAGTAATACGATGGCGGCCGGTTTGATCGGCAAGGACGTCGAAGCGACTTATCGCGGCGTGTACCTCGACGAGGATAATCAGCCGACGGTGAATTTCACAACGAATAAGCATGCCAGTTCAGTTGAGTTCCGGGTACTGGGCCGGGATGGTACCACGGTAGCGACCGTAACCATGGAAGATGTTGGCACCGGCGTTCACCAATTCAAGTGGGATGGTCTGGACGCGGCTGGCAATCGTGCCGATGCCGGCTACTACACCGTCGAGGCCACGGCCACAGATGGCGGTGGCCAAGAATTCAGTCCCAGCCTCTCTCTCTCTGGCCGCGTGGATTCGGTGATCTATCGCGAAGGCACGGCCTATTTGAGCGTGGGGGGAACGGAGATCCTGCTCGGCGATGTGACCTCCATCAGTGAGCCCAAGGATTCGGATGAGACCGAGGTTGTAGAGGCCGACGATAGCGAAGCGGCCGATGACGAAACCGACGAAGGATGATCTTACCGCCTTTGTAGCACAAGGAGTGAGCTATGGCAGTAGAGCAGACAATTAAAGCAGGAAGTTTCCAGAGACCGGTCAACCTGATCGAAATCGCCGAGCGAAATGGTCAGCAGACAAAACAGACCGCTGGATCTTCCTTCAAGCAAATGTTTTCGGCCGAACTGGCCGAGTCGCACGGCATTTCTTTCTCGCGACATGCTCATGAACGCATGTTTTCACGCGGTCTCGAGATGTCTGAGGAAAATCTGTCCAAGCTGGCGGGAGCCGTTGACAGGGCTCAGAGCAAGGGCTCCAAAGAGACGCTGGTTATGACCGATGATCTGGCCTGCGTGGTTTCCGTCAAAAGCAGAACGGTAATCACCGTCTTTGATCGCGAGAATCTCCGCGACGGCGTGGTGACCTCAATCGACTCGGCGGTAATAGTATGAACAATAACAAAACACACATAATCGTGAAACACTCAACCAGAGTTGGACTCCATTTTGATGGAGAGGCCCTGGTGAACCCATGGAGGTAACATCACCATGATGGCATCACTGTTTTCCGGTGTATCCGGACTGAAGAATCACCAGCAGAAGCTGAATGTGATTGGTAACAACATCGCTAACATCAATACCATTGGCTTCAAGCGTAGCCGGATCAACTTCCGAGAGGCGCTGGTACAGACCCAGAGGGGCGCCGGTCGTCCGTCGAGTGTGTCCGGTGGTACCAACCCGATCCAGCTCGGACTGGGTATGCAGGTGTCCTCGGTGGACACACTCTGGCAACAGGGTGGTCTTGAGACCACGGGTCAGATCACTGACATGGCTATCCAGGGCAACGGCTTTTTCATTCTCGGCGACTTCTCCGATACTCGCTACTATTCCCGGGCGGGAGCCTTCGGTTTTGACTCCAATTCGAATCTGGTTGACCCCGGTACCGGTCTGATGGTGCTGGGTAAAATGGCGGACCGCGATGGTACGATCTCTTCGATGGCGACCATCGGGCAGATCACGCTTCCCTTTGGTCAGCAGGATCCGCCCCGAGCGACAGCGGTCGTGACCCTGGCCAATAACCTCCACTCCGGTGCGACCGACTCGTTGGCCAGCCTCTATACTGCTGGCAATTCGAACGTGATCGCCGTTCAAGGCACGGCTGCCGATGGTGTGGGGGGAACACATACGATAAGCATCGAGGGCAGTCAATCCCAGCAGGCCAGCTTTGTCAGTGTCACGGGTGGCGTAACCAGCGCGACCCTGCTATCAAGCCTGGGCGTGACCAATTTCACCGACTTTGCGTTGACGGTTGACGGTGGTACTCCAGAATTGGTCCCCGGCCTCAACTCCGGCTCCACTGTAGCCAGCTTGGTCGATGGCATCAACCTGATCGACGGCCTCTCCGCCTCTTTGGTTGGAGGCGAAATCGAGGTGATTCGTGACAAGAGGGGTGCTGCAGCCGACCTGAACTTCGTTTCCTCAGCGGGCGCCGTCGGAAACATCACCACCCAAGTCTTCGGAGGAACTTTCGACTCCGAGACTCAGGCTGATGTGACCCGTCGCGGATCCGCATCCACTTTTGTAGCGACTGACGTCTTTCAGCCAAGTCGCGGAACCGGCGCTGCCACCGGTCCGGAAACCACTGCCCTCGGATTGGTCGTTGAAGACGCCACCGGCCTCGTCATTGGCCTTTCTGGGATCGGCGAGAGTGGTGTCAGCTTGACCACGGGTAGTGGTGGACTGACTCGTACCTGGACCAACCCGACGGCACCTTTGGGCACCGATAATCCGATCATTATTGAAACGGCTCCGACCGAGCATACCGCCTCGATCGGCGTATATGATTCTCAGGGCCAGAAACACACCCTCTCCGTGACATTTTTCAAGTCGATCCTTCAGAACCGCTGGGAGTGGCGCGTGGCCACAGCCGACAACGAAAACATCACCGGCGGTGAGACGGGGTACGTTAGCTTCAACGCCAACGGTTCACTCAATACGTTTGAGTACAACGGTGGCGCCAATGGCGTGACCATTGATCCGAACAACGGTGCCTCCGCCATGACTCTCCAGCTCAATGCAGGTACCTCCGGCGGTTACGACGGTCTGACCGGCTACTCCGCGAACCATTCCGCCTCGGTTGTCGAGCAGGATGGTTTTGGCCTGGGTATTCTGGAGAACGTTTCCATCGACAAGGCCGGTTACATCTCCGGAATCTTCTCGAATGGAATTTCCCGCGTTTTAGCCCAGATAGTTCTGGCTGACTTCACCAACACGGGTGGTCTGCGCCGACAGGGTAGGTCGCTTTATCAGCCCTCCGGTAACTCCGGTGAGGCTCGTGAGGGTATTGCCGGTGAGACAATCGGTGCCGAAATCAATTCCGGAGCGCTCGAATCGTCCTCGGTCGATGTGGCCGAGGAGTTCACGGCAATGATCACGGCTCAGCGTGGGTTCCAGGCCAACGCCCGGATCATCACGACGTCGGACTCCATGCTCGATGAACTGGTGAATATCAAGAGATAGTTAGATGATTAAGGTAACCCGCATAAACGACTCACCCTTGGTGATCAACGCTGACCTCATCGAATTCGTTGAGGCGACACCGGAAACGATCATTTGTCTGACCACAGGCAAGAAGATCATGGTGCGCGAGTCGATCGACGAGATCATTGAGCGGGTGGCCGCATTCAAACACATGGCAGGTATCCGGGTCCAAGGCCCGGATACCTCCGAAATGATTGACAGGAGTTAATCATGGCTGACGAAAAAGACCTGACCAATCTGGATGATGGCGAAGCTGAGGCCGAAGCCTCAGAAGACTCCGGTAAAGGCGGCAAGAGCAAGCTTATCCTGTTCGGAGGGATCGGCCTGGGCGCCGTGATTGTCGGTGTGGTACTAGCGCTTTTCGTGGTCAAGCCAATGATGGCTGGATCCAGCGAGTCCGCAGAAGGCACGACCGAAGAGGTTGTCGAGGAAGATGCCCACGGAGCTGAAGCCAGTTCGGGCGGACATGGAGAAAAAGATAGCAAAGGCGGCGAGTCGGGCTCATCCCTGATCTACGCTATTTCCGACATTGTTGTAAACCCGGCGGGGACCGGCGGCTCACGCTTCCTGTCCTGTTCGGTGGCCTTTGAGCTGGCCAATGCCGCACTGCATAGCGAGTTTGCGGCCAAGGAAGCGCTGGTGCGGGATGCCTTGATCACAATCCTGTCGTCCAAGACCGTTCCGCAATTGACAGTGCCCAAGGAAAAGGAAATAGTGCGCTACCAAATCAAGAAACGCCTGGAGCAGCTCATGCATAGCGATGATCTGGTTGGGGTGTATTTCACCGATTTTGTGCTGCAGTAACTGAGGCAATTCGTGGCGAAGATCCTTTCACAGAATGAAATCGATGCCTTGTTGACAACTGTGTCGACGTCAGAGGCCGAGCTAGAAGACAACAGTTACGATGACGATCATATGCGATCGGTCATCGCCTATGACTTCAAGCACCCCAACCGTGTGTCCAAGGACCAGATCCGAACCCTTGAGAACCTGCACGATAATTTCGCCGGGCACTATGGTTCGACTCTGTCGACCGTTTTGAGGACAATTGTGGATATCGATCTGGTCTCGGTTGATCAGATTACCTATTCCGAGTTCATCATGTCCCTGGTGACGCCGTCGTGCACTCACACTTACGCTGCTCCACCTCTCGAAGGGGGCTGTTTGGTTGATCTCAACCCGACCCTGACCTTTGCCCTGATCGACCGCATGTTCGGTGGTTCGGGCAAGATACTGGAATCGGAGCGGGAACTGACGGGCATTGAGCGAGGCGTGGTCGGACGGCTGACCAACAAACTTTATCGGGATCTGGAGCGAGCCTGGGATAATATCGTCACGCTCAATATTGAACAGAGGAGCTTCGAGACCAATCCTCAGTTCATCCAGATTGTGCCGCCGGGCGAGACCGTTGTTGTGGTTTCGTTCCAGGTGAAGCTCTTTCAGTCGACCGGTCTTCTAACCTTGTGCTACCCTTATGTGTCGCTTGAACCGGTGGTCACGAAGCTTTCGGCTCAAAACTGGATTGATGCGACCGCCAAGAAGAATCTTCAGGCGGATCGCGATACTATTCAGAAAAACTTGGCTGCGGTGGATGCCGAATTGGTTGCCGAGTTGGTGCGCACTGATATCAAAATTGGGGAGTTCCTCGATCTGAGAGTCGGTGATGTCGTACCCACCGAGGGAAGAATCAGCAGCCCTGTCAATGTGTACGTGAATCGCAGCAGAAAACTTCACGCTCGGCCGGGCCTGAGCGGCAAGAAACGGGCAATCCAGATTGTCGCACCAACAGATATCGAAGATGAGCAGGAGATAGATCATGGATGAAGAAAAAGACCTGAGTGCTCTGGAGAAAGACCTCCAGCCACCAGAATCATCAGCTGATGCTGCCGCCGATGCGCCCGATGCAGTGGCGGTCGAGGCCCCTCCCGATGTTGAGGCCGAGTCTGACCTCGCCGAAATGGCCGAGGTCGATGGTCAGCCAGCAGCTGATCCAAAAGACGATGTTGAGGCGGACGCCGAAGCGGAGATGCTGGCGATGCTCGAAGACTTACCATCGACGGGGCCTGGTGCGACCGCCGATGACATCGAATTCGGTAGTGCTTCTGTCGCTGAAGCGGACTTTCAGCAGCTTTCCGAGCCGGCCGGTCAGCCATCGGAGCGCAGTATTGATCTGCTCATGGATGTCAATCTGCCCATCTCTATCGAGCTGGGACGAACCAAGCTGGCGATCTCCGACATCCTGGCGCTGGGACCTGGATCGGTTGTCGAGCTCAACAAGCTCGCGGGCGAACCAGTTGATCTCCTGGTTAACTACAAGATCGTGGCCCGTGGCGAAGTAGTGGTTATCGACGAGAACTTCGGCGTTCGCATCACCCAATTGCTGAGCGCTGAAGAGCGCCTGCGGATCCTGGGAGAGCAATAAAATGAAGCGTCGGAAGTCGCTCATATCTACGCTCGTAATCCTGGGTGCGGCTCTGGTCGGCCTGGCCCTAATGAACATTGGTCAGGGTTCAGCGGTGGACGAATCAGCTCTGGCGGCCATGCAAACGGCCGCCGTCGACACGACTCTGGCTGCCGAATCGCCAGCTACTTTCCAGACGACCGCCCTGCCAGCCATCGGAAAGATGGTAGGGGCGCTCGTTATAGTGATTATCTGCATCTATCTGGCGGTGTTCCTGCTTCGCCGGGTGATGGGCGGTCGATATCGTGGCAAGAGCAGCACATCGCTGCTGGAGATCCTGGAATCGACCTATGTCGCTCCTAAGAAGACAATTTCGTTGGTAAGAGTCGCCGACAAGGCGGTCTTGATCGGCATCACCGAAGGCACCATGACTGTCCTGACCGAGCTGGATGCTGATCAGACAGCCATTGCCCTGAGCGGTGAAGCGAACGTGACCGAGACGGAGACCAACGATCGTTTTGACGAACTATTTGAACGAGCGGCTGGCCGCCTGCGGCGGTTCGCTCCCAGTAGGCCTGATGTGTTTCAGGGAAACTAGCCCGGATCGAGGCTAACTAACAAACCTCCGGCGGCATGGAGCCGAGCCGGGATGTTCGCGGCATGGATGGCGCGGACCGAGACAAAGATATAGGATATGAAAAAGACCGCTCTCAAGATCGGATCAATCGCTTCGGCCGTATGGCTCTTGGCTGAGACAATCGGCGCTCAGACAATTCCCAAAGTGGCTGTCTCAGTCGGCGAAGCTACCACTCCCGACGACATCTCATCGACGCTGCAAATAGTGGTCCTGATGACTGTGCTGGCCCTGGCACCGTCTATCCTGATCATGGTAACGTCGTTCATTCGCATTGTAATCGTCCTGTCATTCCTGCGCAATGCGATCGGAATTCAGCAGATGCCGCCGAATCAGCTATTGGCTGGTCTGGCCTTGATTTTGACGTTCTTCATCATGACCCCAGTGATTGACAAGTGCTACAACGAAGGCGTCAAACCATATCTGGACGGCGAAATCACCAAAGAGCTGGCCTTTGACAATGCGACCGCTCCTTTCAAGGAGTTCATGCTGGCTCAGACTCGGGAAAAAGATCTGGCCCTGTTTGTGAGCATTGCCAAGTTGGAGCGGCCTGAGAGCGCCAAGGACATTCCGCTCTCCGTCATGGTTCCTGGTTTCGTGATCAGCGAGTTGAGAACGGCGTTCCAAATAGCCTTCGTGCTGTTCATCCCGTTTCTGGTGATTGATATGGTCGTGGCCTCTGTCCTGATGTCGATGGGCATGATGATGTTGCCGCCGATCATTGTATCTCTGCCTTTCAAGATCCTGTTGTTCGTGCTGGTGGATGGCTGGTATATGCTGGTCAAATCGCTGGTAGAATCGTTCCACATGTAGCCGGAGTGAAGTAGATGACTCCCCAAATGGTTGTAAGCATAGGCCGCGAGGCCCTCACTCTGACTATCATGATCGCTGGACCGATGCTTTTGTTTGGCTTGATTGTAGGTGTCTCAGTGGCCCTTTTCCAGGCGATAACCCAGATTCAGGAAATGACACTGACTTTTATTCCGAAGATTCTGGCGGTCGCGGCTGCCCTGCTCATTTTTCTTCCGTGGATGATCAATATGGCTACAGACTTCACACGCCACATGTTTGAGCTAATCCCAACGCTCGCAGGCTGATCGCCTGCCAAATCGGCCCACTGAGTAAGAACTGCTCAGTTGTCTGGTCAGAACTTTCCGTCAACACCGGCGGAATCTTACAAAACAATATTGCAAATATCGCAAACGCCTCATTCGCAGCGGGTTACAGCGCACACACCTTACGTTTCATAATGGCACAGGGTTTGATTAACACATTGTACGACTAACGCTATGATGTATGGAATTTTGCTGTGTTTGACTTCGTTAATTACGGCGCTGATAAGCTTCAAATCCTGCTCCTGATCATCCTTAGGATCACCGGGCTGTTTCTTATGGCCCCGATTTTTAGTGATCGTAGCATCCCGCCGATGATCAAGGTGGGCTTTTTGCTTACGATTTCGCTGGTGTTGGTGGCGGCCCTTCCGACACCTGATATCCAGCCAGCGACGTCGCTCATCGGTCTGGCCGGTCTGGCTGTCAAGGAAATCCTGGTTGGGTTCGTGATTGGCCTGGTCTTCAAGCTGGTCTTCATGGCCGTCTACACGGCTGGTTCGGTCGTGGGTTACCAGATGGGCATGGCGATGGTCACCCAGTTCGACGCCAACGTCTCCGGACAAGTATCGGTACTGGGGCGAATCTGGTTTGTCGTGGCGACCCTCATTTTTGTCTCCATCAATGGCCACCATCTGGTGATTTCCGCTCTTGCTGATAGCTACGAATTAATCCCTCCCGGTCTGGTGTCCACCCATGCCAGCCTGGTGGAGATGTTGATCAAATACACCGCCTACGTCTTTGTCGTCGCCCTCAAGATCGTGGCGCCGCTGATGCTAACACTCTTCCTCAGCGATGTCGCCCTCGGCACAATAGCCAAGACGATGCCGACCATGAACGTATTCTTTGTCGGTATCCCGATAAAAATCGCGGTCGGTCTGACGGTGATGGCGATTGCCTTGCCGATTTGCCACTACGTTCTCGAGCAGGCGATCGGGTTCTTTGATGGCCAGATGCGGTTCGTCTTTCTCACTTTCGGGGAGGCCTAAGCAGCCATGGCAGAGCAGGGTTTCCAGGAAAAAACAGAGCAAGCGACCCCACGGCGCCGGGAGAAGGCGCGCGAAGAGGGCAAGGTTGCCAAGTCACCAGAAGTGAACTCGGCGGTCATGCTTAGTTTTGGCTTCCTTTCGCTATTCATGCTGGGACCAGGTATTGGTCGCAAGATTCAGGTCCTCATGACGGACGTGATGAGCCACGCTCCGGAGCTGGCTGCTTCCGATCCAACTTTTGTCAGTCACTTCTCCAGTACCACGTTCACGTTTTTCGGCATCATGGCGCCGCTATTCATCGCCATGACCGTTGTCGCCCTGGCCGGAAACATCGCCCAGATCGGGTTCAAGATCACGCCGAAGTCTCTCAAGCCGAAGTTCGAGAAGCTTGATGTGCTAAAGGGTCTCAAGCGGCTGTTCTCGATGACCTCGGTTGTGAATCTGGTCAAGGACACCGTGAAGCTCATCATCGTCGGGACCGTTGCCTACAAGGCGATCGAAGGTGAGTTTGAAACCTTCTTCCTGCTGCCTTCAATGACTGTCACCGATCTCGCGATCGCTATGGGACGGGTCGCCGTCATATTGGGGCTCAAGGTTGGCGCGGTCATGATAATCATCGCCCTTCTGGACTATCTCTACAAGAAGTACGAGTTCGACAAGTCGATCAAGATGTCGAAGCAGGAGATCAAGGACGAAAACAAAGATACCGAGGGTAACCCCCAGATCAAGAGCCACATTCGGCAGTTGCAGCGCCAGCGGGCGCAGCAACGCATGATGGCTGCGGTCCCGACTGCCGATGTGGTCGTAACCAACCCGACTCATCTGGCCGTGGCCCTGAAATATGTTGGCGGTCAGATGGACGCCCCGCTTGTGGTGGCCAAGGGTGAGCGGCTGATCGCACAGAAAATCAAAGAGCTCGCTCGCGCCAACGACATCCCGATCATTGAAGACAAGCCCCTGGCGCGCTCCCTGTTCAAAATGTGTGATATCGGTGACGCCGTGCCGGCCAACCTCTACCGGGCCGTAGCAGAGCTCCTGGCTTATGTCTACCGCCTGAAGAGAAAGGTAACCGGAACCCGTGGCTAGACCTACTCAGAAGATCAGCTTCATAGAGCAGATTGCGTCGCGCTCCGACATCTTTCTGGCGGTCGGCGTTGTAGGAATTATCGCTGTACTGGTGATTCCGATTCCTACCGCTCTGTTGGATTTCGCGCTGGCTTTCAACATCACCTTCTCGTTGGTGGTGCTGTTGACAACCCTGTGGGTGACGCGTCCTTTGGAGCTGTCGGTTTTCCCGGGCATGTTATTGATCGTCACCCTGATGCGTCTCGCCCTGAACGTCGCTTCCACACGCTTGATCCTTGGTGATGCTTTCGCCGGCGAGGTCATCCAGACCTTTGGTAACTTCGTGGTTCAGGGGAACTACGTCGTCGGTTTCATCATCTTCATTATCCTGGTCATAATTCAGTTTGTCGTGATTACCAAGGGTGCTACGCGAATATCCGAAGTCGCCGCCCGCTTCACCTTGGACGCCATGCCGGGCAAGCAGATGGCGATAGATGCCGATCTGAATGCCGGAATTATCACAGAAGACGATGCTCGCACACGGCGTGAGAATATCGCCAGCGAGGCCGACTTCTACGGAGCCATGGACGGTGCTTCCAAATTCGTCCGCGGTGATGCTGTCGCCGGTATCCTCATTACGATCATAAATATCATCGGCGGTTTTGTCATCGGTATCGCGCTCAACGACATGTCGCTGACCGAAGCCCTCCGTACTTATTCGCTGCTCTCTATCGGTGATGGCCTGGTAACTCAGATTCCGGCCCTGCTGGTTTCTACGGCATCCGGTATCATCGTGACCCGCACGGCCGCCAAGGGGAATATGGGTCGCGACCTGGCCAGCCAGTTGACTCGCCAGCCGCGCGCCATCCTGGTCACGGCCGTGGTTCTGATCGTGTTCGGCCTGCTTCCTGGCATGCCAACGTTTACTTTCATCGCCCTCGGCCTGGTGGTCGGCGGGGCCGGCTATCTCACGATGCAGAATCAGAAGAAAGAGTTGCAGGACGGCGAGAAGCGCATCGCCCAGAAGGCGGCTGATGATGAGAGGAAGGAACCCCAGGAGCGTGCCGAAGATCTCCTGAAGATAGATGCCCTTGGGCTGGAAATCGGCTACGGTCTGATTCCGCTGGTTGATGTCAAGCAGGGGGGAGACCTACTCAGCCGCATATCCATGATCCGCAATCAGCTGGCCTCGGAGCTGGGCGTCATCATTCCGCCGATCCGAATTCGTGACAATGTCCAGATCGGGGCTAACCAGTACCAAATCAAAGTCAAAGGCGTCAAAGTCGCCGGCTTCGAGCTTATGACCGATCACCTGATGGCCATCAATCCGGGCTTTGTCCAGGACACGCTGGATGGCTTCTCTACCAAGGATCCGGCCTTTGGCCTTGATGCTACCTGGATCATTCCCAATCTGAAAGAAATCGCCGAAGCCAGGAGCTTCACCGTGGTCGAGCCGGCCTCGGTCCTGGCGACTCACCTGACTGAAATCGTCCGTACGGTAGCGGCCGAAGTAACCAGTCGTCAGGATGTCTCGCGCCTGATCGACAACCTTAGGGAAGATTCTCCTGCCCTGGTCGATTCCATCATACCGGAGGTCGTTCCCTTGGGCAAGCTCCACAAGATTCTGCAGGCTCTACTCAAGGAGCGCGTCCCGATACGGGATCTGGGAACCATCCTTGAGACAGCTTCAGACTATATCGGCGCCACCAAGGACACCGACGTGCTTTCCGAATATGTGCGGATGTCATTGGCCCGTCAGATAACCCAGCTCTATCGCGACAAAGAGGGTCGGATCAATGTCTTCACGATCGATCCCGCCCTGGAACAGAAACTGGCCGAGTCTATCCAGAACACCAAGCAGGGTCTGATGCTGGTGCTCGATCCTGCCATGACCGACCTGATTCTGGATAACGTCGGCAATGAAATCGAACGAATGCAGACCGCCGGCCATATCGCCGTGGCTATCTGCTCCCCGAATATTCGTCTGGCCTTCCGGCGCTTGCTGGAACCCAGATTCCCCACGTTGGCAGTCATCTCTTACAACGAAGTGCTGCCGGATGTCGAGTTGATCTCAACAGGTATGGTGAGGCTGCACGATGATAGTTAAGTCTTTCACAGCAGAATCAGCGGCTGCGGCCCTCAAGCTGGTGCGAGAACAGATGGGTGGCGAGGCGATAGTCCTCAAGACGGTCCAGCGGACCGACGGCCCCGTGGAACACCAGGTGGAAATCACGGCCTGTATAGAGCGTGCTTCGGTGGCCCAGACGGATATCATCCTCGCGACCGAGACAACTCCGCAGCGCTTGACGCCCGGACTACTTGCCGGTGTAACAGGCCCCATAGCGGCGACCGATGACCACGTCGGCGGACGCCTGGCCGCCATGGAACAGAAACTGGATCAGCTCGTGGCCGAAGGCTCTAAGCGAGTCAACATCGAAGATCACAGCTACGGCAGTGACCTGGCCGGGCTAGAGGATTGCCTCAAGGCTGCTGACCTGCCGCAAGAATTCACCCAATCACTGATCGCCAAAGTCAAACGCACGCTCGAAACAGTCGGCGACTTCCATCATGTCGTTGAAGGCGCCCTCCGTCAGGCCCTCGATCAAATCGTAACGCCCGGCATCGACATCGCGCCGGGCGCTCGCATCGCGTTCGTCGGACCGGCCGGTATGGGCAAGTCATCCATCATGGGTAAGCTGGCCGCCCGTCTGATCTTCGAGGACCAGATCGCTGTTCGCCTGGCTAACTTGAACTCCATCAAGCTGGCCGCTCACGAAGAAGTGGCCGGATATGCCGAGGCTCTCGGGGCTGAGTTCCTGCCCGATATGCCTGCAAGCAGCGATTGGACTCTGGACGAAACGACCGTGACCCTCTTCGACTGTGCCGCGCTGCCGAACGATACCGGACGTTTGGACGCCATGAAGAGTCAGCTCGCTTTAGTGAAGCCAACTCATTGCATCGCCGTCCTGTCCAGTCTGACCCGCACCAGTGACACCGCCCGGCTGGCCGACAATCTCGCGGAGCTCAATCCCACGCATCTGGCTGTCACCATGCTGGACCAGAGTTCTTGTTTTGGCCCGGCTATCGCCGTGGCACACCGTCTGTCCACTAAGATTGCGCTTGGGAGTGATGCTCCCGGTGGCATGGGGCGGCTGCAGGAACTGGAATCCGAGATCCTCGTGAAGGCCATCCTGAACTGCGAGGTCAGTAATGCTTAAGGCTCGTCATCAACAATACCGGCCGTACGGATCAGACGGACGGCGTCCCAGCCTGGTGTCGATCCTGTCCGGCAAGGGCGGGGTTGGCAAGAGCGTCATAGCTTTCAACCTGGCCGAGAGACTTGCTACGCATGGTGGACGCGTATTGTTGGTCGATGCCGATTTTGGCGGGGGCAATCAGCACGTCCTGGCCAATGTCGACTGTCGATACGGCTTGCTCGAATTTGTCTCGCATCAGTTGTCGCTGACGGAAGCGGTTACCGAGCTGCGGGGAAATCTGGATCTATTGGCCATGCCCACCTCGTCGATTGGACTCGATGTTGATCTTTCCCAAATGGCCGCGGGGTTTGTGACCTGTCTGCGAGAAGAGTTGCTTCAGTATGATTTTGTGGTCATCGATCACAGCTCGGGACTGACTGAAGTCAGTCTTTCCATGGCTCTGACTTCCGACCTGAATTTGCTGGTCATGGTGCCCGAGCTTACCTCCATCAACGATGCTTATGGCCTTCTGAAGCATCTGGTTGAGGCCAATCGGCAAGTGAGCTGTCAGCTGCTAGTCAACCGGATTCTGGAGAGCTCCGAGGCCGATTATATCAAGACCAAATTCACCGCTTTGTCGGAGCGCTTCCTCTCGCGCCGCCCGGGCTATGTCGGTAGCCTGTCGGAAGATGATGCTTTTCGACGCAGTGTTGCGGCCCAGAAGCCGGTGGCCGAAGCGGTTCCTGACGCAAAGGCCCTGTCGGAACTAAATCGCATCGCTCAAACCATTGTCAATCAGGCGACTATACCGCCCAGCGGACAGTCCGATAGTCATAAAAAGCAGATAAACGTACTACCGGCCACGGCCGATACAAGGGAATAGGATATTTATGGTTAGTGCCCCAACAGCGCAGCTGAAAAAGCCCAGCGCAAAGAAAGTCGAAAGTACTGCCAAAGAGCAGTCGCAGCCGATGCCGGTACGTCGCAATAGCCGCTGGCAGGTGTCCGATATGGATTGGGTTCGATATCAGAAGAAGGCCACGCCGGAAATTCGGCAGAAGCTACTGAACACCTACTTGCCGCTAGTACGCAACGTTGCGTCCCGGATGGCGATGGGTTTTCCCCGCTCGGTCGAACTGAATGATCTCGTCAACACTGGCGTGGTCGGGCTGATCGAGGCCTTCGGTAACTTTGACCGTGATCGTGGGGTGAAGTTTGAGACTTACGCCGTACCTCGTATCCGGGGTGCGATCCTCGATGAGTTGCGCGCCCTCGACTGGGTCCCTCGCTCCACTCGCGCCAAGTCACGGGAAATCGACCGGGCCTACACCGCTTTGGAGAACGAGCTGGGTCGCCAGCCGCTCAAGAGTGAATTGGCAGCGCATATGAAGTTGAGCATGACAGATTTACACAAGGCCCTCGATGACGTCTCCGGTACCAACATCTTGTCGTTGGACGATGTGATCTACCGGGAAGACGATAATCGCCAGGTGCCGCGCATTGAGACCATAGTTGACAACTCGGTACACAACATTCTGGGCGAAGTCGAAAAGGGTGAGCTCCGTTCGTTCCTGGTTGTGGCCATTGATCGGCTGACCGAACAAGAGAAGCTGGTCATCGCCTTGTATTACTTCGAGGAACTGACCTTGAAAGAGATCGGCGCCGTGATGCACATCTCGGAGTCACGCGTATCACAGATTCACACCCGCGCCGTGTCCAAATTGCGAGGGATGGTCAACGAGAAGTTTTCCATGACCGGTTAAGCCGGGAGTTAGGACATGAACAACGATATTGACAGGATCGACAACGTTGCCGGTATCCGACCAGAGGATGCGCTAAGTCAGTTGGTGCGCTCCAAGCGTGAGAAGAATCGCCGGGATGACACCGAAGATGACAAGGCCCGCCGTCGACAACGGGCACCGGTCGAAGACGAAGTCATCCTGCAACAGGATCAGTACGAATCTGATGACGATAGCGATGAAGAGCCTGAAGACCCGACGGTGGAAGATGAGCAGGACGCTGATGCTTCTACCGAGGACAGGGCAGGAATCGACCTGCAAGCCTAAACAAGCGATAGGAACTGTAAAATGGATTTTGCATGGAATCAACTCATGGATGTAGCGCTTGACGCAGCTGGCTATCTGGCTGCGGGATCGCTGGCGGTGCTGGTCTACCGCATGGCCAACCGTCGTCCGGCTAAAGAACCACCATCGCCCGTGTTGGCTGAGCGGCCGAACCAACCCCTCGAACAGTACGCAGAACCGGCGCGGCCAAAACGTCCGGCAATGCAATACGTAAACTTTGCCAGCGACATTCCTGCCCAGACGTCGAGCAGCAAGGCAGCGCGCCCGGCCGAGCCGAGGCCCCGACCGGCTACCCATCGTCAGCGGGCCGAGATTACCAAGCTGGCCCGGCAGATGCTCGCAGCCGGAACTTCCAATGAAAAAATACAACAGGTGCTACCGGTCTCTGAGGCCGAGCTGGCTCTCTTAAACCTCAGCAAAAATCCGGTAAGCCGGCGGAGATAAACATGGCAAACGAAAGTCCATTTTTGCGGCACAAGGTTGAGTGTCCCATCTGCAAAACACTCAATGAGTTCGAGACGGTCAAAGTCGGCGCCTATCTTGAGAAGGGACGGGACACTGATTTCTGTCCGCTAGACATCCAGTGGCGCTTTCCGAAGTACCAGGCGTACGATCCCCTGGCCTTCTTTACGGCGACCTGCACCCATTGCTTCTACTCTCGCGAGTTTTCACACAGTTTCCGCGATTGGAAGAAGGACTCCAACTTCAAGATGTACAAGTTGAAGGCCATCAAGGATCGTCATCTGGAAAAACTGGCGACCGCCGACTCCGTGGTGAAGGACTTCGGTGAAGCTATCAATATGGCTTCTTATCCGAACGAATCGGCCATTATCAAGCTGCATCTGGCCGTCTTTGACGAATCATTGGCCGACCATCCCAGCAAGCTCGATTTGGGTCGCTTCTATCTCCGCATAGGTTGGGTATTCCGATCCCTGGAAAGGGACGACGATCCCGGCCAGCGCGTCATAGAAAGCATGGTTAGTGATATTGATGTCCGCTACATGGCTGTCCGCGCCGCTCTGGCGAGCGTCAAGGAGGAGTCGGGGATTCTGCGCCGCCATATCCAGGCTCATTTGGAGTCGCCCGATCTACCCCCGCTGCTGAAGGCTGGTGCCGATGCGAATCGGGACCGCTTCATGACAGCGCTGGAGGGGTTTGACGCCTCGATAGCCGAATCAAGCGGAGAAGCCGGAAAGATATCCGAGATCCTGGTTGAGTATCGTCGAGCTGCCGCTGGCGGCGACGCCGGTCAATCGGCCAATGGCGGTTTCGCCGGCTCGGCTAACTTCCGCAGCTTTCTGTCCGACCGTATCGAGCGATGGGATGGCATCGTAGTGAGCGAGCAGCAGGCTCTGCAGCAGGCTGTGAGGTACTATGCCGCCGCCTTCTCCGAGGGCAACGACATCGCCCCGGGGTACCAGCAAATACAGGCTTCGTACTTGATCGCCGAGCTCTCTCGCCGCGTGGGTAATCACGATATGGCCCGGGAGTACTTCAACAGTACGATCAAACACGGCCAGGAGTTCATCTACAAGAATCGCACCGATCGTTCTCGCACCGCGCTGGCCAGGAAGATCCTCGAGCTGGCCATGGAGCAGGGACGAGACAATATGGCCGCCTTGAAGAAGGGATAAGATCCTCGATGCCTGGTACTCAACTGGAAATCCCGCGTCTCTCAAAACCGCTCATGTTGCGGGAAAGAGTAGAGTTGATGGTCGGTGACGATGATCAAGCCGGGCACTACTACACTCGTGTGGAGGATTTCCTATATCAGGGTATCATCATTAGCGCACCCGAATTCGAGAGTGGCAAGACGCTTCTGCGCCAAGGGGTGGCCGTGACAGTAGTGATTACCCGCCCAGACGCGGTCTATCGCTGCCGGTCGAGTATAAGCCGGATCAGCCAGGGCAATGTTCAGTCATACATGCTCTCACCTCAGCGAGACGCGCGGCGCTTGCAGCGTCGTCGATCGGTGAGAGTAATGAATACTGACCCCCTTTCGTACGCCGTGATAAACCGCGTGATGGAGTGGGAAGACTTCGCGGACAGAGCTGAGTGGCTCGAATCGCGATCGCTCAATGTCAGTGGTCACGGAGTGCTTATGACTATCTGTGAGGGTTTGGAAGTTAGTGATCGGCTTCTGCTGCGCCTCGAGTTATTCCGGAGGCTAGGGCTGCCCAAAACGGTAGTGGGCATCTGCAGGCGCCTCGCGATCGATGATGATCGGCCGGTGGCGGGCATTGAACTGCTGACCAAGAACCAAATGACGGGGGTGTTCACCTCCGAAGAGATCAGCCGTATGCCGGGCTCGACCCAAGAATTCGATAGCATCAGGCGAAACCTCTTGATCAACCATCTTTTTCACGAGCAAATCGAGCTGCGGCGGAAAGGGCTGCTATAGCGGATGCCAAATACCACTGCAAAGAAGGCCGCCGGTCAGTCCGTCATCGACGTCTCAACGTTGGACCTCAGTTCCATCGTGGGGCGCGGTGTGTACCTGTACTCCGAGCAATTTCCGGGGCTGCCTCTAAAGAGTCGCGTTCTGGAAGCCCGAGACACAACCCTCTCCATTGATCGCAGCGGGGCCGGGCGACGCATCGACAATTTGGTACACAACCAAATGGTCACGATCCAATTTTCCTATCGCGGTGAGCGTATTTCAGTGCGTGCCAGGCTGAAGCGAACGGCGGGCGGCAAGTGCAATGTCCATCTTGATGACCACGTCGTGGCCCTGACTCGTCGGCGCTTCTGGCGAGCTGATCTCAGTTTGCCGACTCGTCTGACCGTGTTACCCATGAGCGCCTTGCACTCCCGGGATGTTGCCAGACTGCGTTGGATGCAGGTGGAGACGGTCAACTTCTCCTCCGGAGGCTCCCTGATCGAGTTGAGCAGTTTCTTGGAGCTAGACAGTTTTCTGCTGATGAATTTCGAGCAGGACTACTTCGATTTCCCGGCGTTGGTAGTCGGTCGTGTACGACACTGCCAGCAGGCCGACTCCGGTCGTTTTCGGATTGGTCTCGAATTCGTCATGGGCGAGCACCGCGGCCGTCATTTCTCTGAGGCTGCCATCAGAGCTCTCCCGCGCGTAGTCTTTGAGTATAACCGCAAGCTGCGCCTCTGGCTCAATAGCCAGATAATCACTAAATTCAGCGAACAATCACCGATGTGAACCTATTGGAGGACCTTGTGAACAACCAGAAGAGCATGGATGCCACCCAAACTGACGTCACCGACCTGAAGGTACGCCCCCCACTGACTATCGAAAAGGATGAGCGCCGAAGCTTCGTGCGACTGCAAATAAGCTCACCCCTATATGTCCGGCGTGTAAAGGACATCTTTGGCAAGTTCGCCGCCGAAGGTCGCGAAGAAATCGAGGCTCAGATCCTGAATCTGTCAGCCTGCGGCGTGCTGGTTGAAGTTGAGCAACCGCTCAATCAGGGCGATATCGTCGGAATGCGCTTTGAAATCGAAGGCATCGACAACATGGGCGGTGTGTTGGGTTTGGTGAAACGCTCCGAAGTCGGCGAAGATTTCCACCTCGCCGGAATTCAATTCGTGAACCGCGATCAGCTCTCCGACACCCTGAGTGAGTCCGAACTGGAACTGATTTCCGACAACTTCACCGAGTTCGGTCAGTCAGTGCGCGAGGTTTTGGGCCGCCATCTCTACCGCGAGAGCAACTGAGATGAATACTGCCAAGATAACAATTGGAGCCTTGGTCCTGTTAGTCCTGGGCGGCGTAGCTTACTCTAGTCCCAGTAAGCAAGTCTTGCTTCGGGTAGAATCGGCTCCGTTGGCCTGGAGTGCCGGCA
>CAZHDS010000009.1:0-33438 GCA_964531495.1 uncultured Ignavibacteriales bacterium | reverse complement strand
ATACTTCAGTAGTGACCTGAAAGCAACTGGGACTGATCGGGAACCTCCGCCACATGATTATTCAAGAGATGGACAGCACTCGAGTGGTGATCGACGCGCCAGCCAAGATAAACCTGTATCTTGAAGTCCTAGGCAAGCGCCCGGACGGTTTTCACGAGATTTCGTCCCTGTTTCAGGCGGTTTCTCTCTTCGATAGGCTGGAGTTTTCTCGTCTGAATCAGCCCGGCCTCAGTCTTACCATTGAAGGTGCTCCCGGCCTGACGGCCGGAGAAGATAACATTGTCGGGCGCGCTTACAACTTGTTGAGGAGGCGCTTCGAGCTTGCGGGTGGAATGAAGGTCGAGCTGGCAAAGAGAATTCCCATTGCGGCCGGTCTGGGGGGGGGTCCAGTGATGGAGCGGCGACGATTGTGGCTTGTAATGAGCTGTTCCAATTGGGTTTACAGCCAGCCGAAATGGCTCAAGTTGGGGCTGAGATAGGGTCCGACCTACCTTTCTTCTTCGGCTCGGGGCAGGCTCTGGTCGCTGGTCGTGGGGAGCTCGTCGAACCGGCGGAATTTCCGACCGAATATGTTCTGGCACTGGTGTATCCGGGGCTGTCTGTGTCCACCGCCGAGGCCTACCGGGAACTCAGATTGGGCTTGACAAAAACCGAGGCCACTTATACCTTAAGCCCCTGCCGGGGCGTAGGGAACTTAATGAGTTCCCTTCGGTTATCCGGCAATGATTTTGAACGGGTACAATTTCCGAAGTACTCCGTGCTCGGAGAAATACGTGATGTACTCGAGACTGGAGGTGCTAGGCTCGCCCGGATGAGCGGCTCCGGTCCAACCATGTTTGGAGTATTTGATGTGGATGCCGGTGCTCAAGCGAAGCGACTGTTGGATCAGCATCCGTGGGAATTTGATATTGTTAGGCCGCTAACGTTTACGATGGATTAGCCTGACATGCTGGGAGGAAAGCATGGAAATAACAGAGATCCGGGTGACCCTCAGGAATGAGGAGCGCCTAAGAGGATTCGTCAACGTGACGTTCGATGATGCCTTCGTGGTGCGCGGTATGAAGGTTATTGCTGGTGACACTGGCTACTTTCTGGCCATGCCATCGCGCCGCCGCATCGACGGAACGCACCAGGACATTGCTCATCCGGTGAACGCGACGATGCGACAAACACTTGAGGAAAAAGTACTGGAAGCTTTCCACAAGGAGCTCCAGGCCCACACGACATGATGAAGTGTGGAAGGATCACGATTTGGGGCGTCGTCAAGTGGTAAGACACCAGCCTTTGGAGCTGGCACTCGCAGGTTCGAATCCTGCCGCCCCAGATTTAAGGCGAATCGGGGATGTCGATTCGGACTGAGAACAGATTAGAAGTTGTTGGGCCACAGTCAAAGCTGAGAAAGCCATGATTGTACGCGAAGAAATAAAGCTTGTTACTGGCAATGCCAACCGCCCTCTGGCCGAGAGAATTGCGGCCTATTTGGGTGAGAAATTAACGCGGTGCACCGCCGCCACTTTCTCCGATGGTGAGATTTTCGTCCAGATTGACGAGAATATCCGTGGGGCCGATCTGTTTATCATCCAGCCCACCAATGCTCCAGCTGACAACCTGATGGAGCTCTTGATGCTTATTGAGGCCTCACGACGAGCTTCGGCCATGCGCATCACAGCCGTCATTCCTTACTACGGTTACGCCCGGGCCGACCGCAAAGATCGGCCGCGAGTGGCAATTGGCGCCAAATTGGTTGCCAATTTGCTCACTACGGCTGGTGCTGACCGTATTATTACTATGGACCTCCATGCCAGTCAGATCCAGGGTTTCTTTGATATACCGCATGACCATCTTTACTCCTCGGTGGTCTTCAATAGACATTTTCGGACCATGAACCTGGACAATCTGGTTATTGTCTCTCCCGATGTCGGATCGATCAAGTTGGCCCGAGCCACCGCTGATGTTCTCGGAGCCGGTCTGGCGATTGTCGACAAACGTCGTCCACGGGCCAACGTTTGCGAGGCCATGAATGTTATTGGCGACGTCGAGGGCAAGACTGTCCTGATCCGCGACGACATGGTCGATACCGGCGGGTCGCTTTGCACTGCGGCCGCAGTCGTCAAAGAGAAGGGGGCCGGCGATGTATTTGCCGCTGCCACCCATGGCGTCCTGTCCGGCCAGGCTATCGAGCGAATCATGCAGTCCCCGATCAAGAAGATGATTATTTCCGATTCGTTGGATAGTACTCACCGGCATTTGCCGGATAAGTTTGAGATTCTGAGTTGTGCCGAGTTGATCGGTGAAGCTATCAATCGCATTTTTGATGAAGAGTCGGTTTCGTCTCTCTTCAGCGAGAACGCTTTGGGCCAGGAAATCTGATAATTTACACATAAAGGGTATGTTTGAGTCATGAAAGAATTCCCGATTACCGCTATCAAGCGCGAGTCTGTGGGGAAAGGCTTTGCTCGACGAGAGAGAATGGCAGGGCGGATTCCAGCCGTAGTCTACGGTCCGGAATTCGAACCCATGGCGGTGGCGATCGACGCTAAAGAACTGCGGACGACCATGAAGTCGTCTAGCGGTGTGTCCAGTATCTTCAATATGACCGTCGACGGCAAAGAGACGAAGGTCGTGATGCGCGATCTCCAGCGTGACCCCGTTTCCGTCGAGATTACGCATATTGACTTCCACGCCGTATCAATGACCAAGCCGATTTCGATTGCAATACCAATCCACCTCATCGGTGTGCCTCGTGGAGTTAAGGTCGATGGTGGCATCATGCAAACCACCATGAGGGAAATCGAAATCTCCTGTTTGCTGAAGGATATTCCGGAAGTGCTGGAGATCAACGTGGAGGATCTCGGTATTGGAGACTCGATCCACGTGCGTGATGTTGACGTTCCCAATGTCAAGATTACGTCCCCCGAGCAGAGGACGATCGTGGTGATCGCCGCTCCGACAGTTATCAAGGAAACCGTCACCGAAGGCGAAGAGGCTGAGGGCGAAGAGGGCGAAGCAGCTGCTGAGGGCGCTGTGGGTGCCGAAGGCGCCGCCGAAGCCGCCGAGGGCGACGAGAATAAAGACAAGAAGGACAAATAGTCCTCCGTTAGTAGATCTCCCGGGCTTGAGCCAGGGCAACCGAGTCACCTCTGAGGTGGCTCGGTTTTTTTTGACCGATCGAACTGCTTCCGACGTCAGGTTCACGTTGACCCCGGCCAAGCCCGTGCCTATATTCCGGCCTCTAACAGGTAGGAGATGAAATGCCGCAGAAATATCAGCAGCCCGTGGTCACTCCAGAGATGGTTACGGCCCACGGCCTGAACGCCGAAGAACATGCCCGCATCAAGGAGATCCTCGGTCGCGAAATGACCTTCACCGAATTAGGTATTTACTCGGTGATGTGGTCCGAGCACTGTTCATACAAGAACTCGATCGCTCTCCTGAAAACTCTGCCTCGCGAAGGCAAGCACCTGTTGGCCAAAGCGGGTGAAGAAAACGCTGGGGCGGTGGATGTTGGCGATGGCCTGGCGGTGGTGTTCAAAATCGAATCGCACAACCACCCCTCTGCGCTCGAGCCTTACCAGGGAGCCGCGACCGGTGTCGGCGGCATTCTGCGCGACATCTTCACTATGGGCGCGCGTCCTATTGCTTCCCTGGACTCGCTTCGTTTCGGATTACCTGAGAATCCTCGCGTGCGTTACCTGGTCGACGGCGTCGTACGCGGTATTGGCGACTATGGCAACTCGTTCGGCGTTCCGACCGTCGCCGGCGAGGTCTATTTCGACGAAGCCTACACGGGAAATCCGCTCATTAACGCAATGGCCGTCGGGATTATGAAATCAGACCAAATTGTTTCCGCCGTCGCCAAAGGAGTCGGTAACCCTCTCATGATTGTTGGCTCCAAGACGGGTCGCGATGGCATCCACGGAGCGACCTTCGCTTCGGTCGAACTCTCAAAAGAATCGGAAGAAAAGCGCTCCTCCGTCCAGATCGGCGACCCCTTCACAGAGAAGCTGCTGCTCGAGGCGACCCTTGAGATCATCGATGAAGACCTCGTGGTTGGGATCCAGGACATGGGTGCGGCTGGCATCACCTGCTCCTGTGCCGAGATGTCGGCCAAAGGGGAATCGGGCGTACTCGTCGATATCGAAAAGGTTCCGCTCCGTGAGACCGGCATGACGCCCTACGAAATCCTGTTGTCAGAATCTCAGGAACGGATGCTGGTCTGTGTCAAGAAGGGACGCGAGGCTGATGTAACCCGCGTCTTTGACAAGTGGGGTCTCGATTCAACCATTATTGGCTACGTTACCGATGACGGTCTGATGACGGTCCGGCTCAACGGCGAGATCCTCGCGCAGGCACCATCGAAATCGCTTGCCCTGGGCGGTGACACGCCGGTATATCATCGGGAAACAAAGCGCCCGGCCTATATGGATGAAATCGTCAAACTCGATCTGAACGATTTCCCTCTCGATAGGAACTGGAACGATGATTTGCTCACGATGATGGCCGCCCCCAATATCTGTCACAAGGGTTGGGTCTTCGACCAGTACGATTCTATGGTACGCACCAACACCGCCGTGGGACCCGGTTCCGACGCGGCCGTGCTGCGGCTCCGCAAGACTGATCGGGCGCTGGCAATGGTGACCGATTGCAACGGGCGGTACTGCTACATCAATCCCCGCCTTGGCGCTCAGAGCGCGGTAGCCGAAGCGGCCCGCAATATTGTCTGCTCGGGCGGAAAGCCGCTGGCCGTGACCAACTGCCTCAATTTTGGCAATCCGTACAAACCGGAGATCTATTATGGTTTCTCTGAAGCGGTGGCCGGGATGGGTGAGGCCTGCCTGGTCTTTGATACACCGGTAACGGGCGGCAACGTTAGTTTCTACAACGAGGATCCGCAGCGCGCGGTCTTCCCGACGCCTACAATCGGAATGGTGGGGTTGATCGAAGGACTTGACAATATCACGACCCAGACCTTCAAGGATGACGGTGATGTCATCTTCCTGCTCGGATCAAACTCCGAGCACCTGGGTGCATCCGAGTACCTGCATACTGTTTTCGGCAAGAACCTGGGGGCCGTGCCACCACTTGATCTGGCGTTCGAAAGACATCTTCAAGACGGTCTGTTGGCTTCGATTCAGGCTGGGTTGGTCAAGGCGGCCCACGACTGTTGCGACGGCGGTTTTGCGGTGGCTCTGGCCGAATGCTGTATTTCCGACACGGACAAACAGCTTGGCGCGACCGTGCGGCTCGAGGATGCCATGCGGGCCGATTGCCTTCTCTTCGGCGAAACGCAGTCGCGCGTCATTGTCTCTACCAGCCCCGAGAATGCCGACCGTCTGCAAGCCCACTTCGACGGCCACGACCTGCCCTGCGCAAGAATCGGAACTGTAGGCGGTTCTGACCTGAAAATCAATGACTTGATCGATATCGACCTGGAGCCCCTCGGTCAGGCCTTCTTCGAGGCTATGCCGACCTTCATGGATAAGGTAGTATAGCCCTTGGTGCCGAGACTGTTGCCGACGATTCGTGCGTAATTGCTGACCCATTTGGTGCCCTATTATGGCCATGTACCTTTTTTCAGATGCCCACCTGGGCGCCGGTAGTGAGAGTGCGGAAAATACCAAGCTCGATCGCATCCGACAGTTCTTCGACTTGGTGCAAGCCGATGGCGACCGTCTCGTCATTCTCGGCGATTTGTTCGATTTCTGGTTTGAGTACCGCCATGCGATCCCCAAAGACCACCATCGGGTGATATGCTGGCTGAGCGCCTTAATCGAATCCGGTGTCAGCGTTGACTATGTTAGTGGCAATCACGATTTCTGGATGGGCTCCTTCTTCGCGGACGAAGTCGGCGTCAACCTGCATCGCGACACGCTCAACACGGAATACGATGGTCGGCGTATGCACCTGACCCATGGCGATGGCCTGGCTAGGGCCGACGGTGGTTATCGTTTTCTCAAGCGGGTTCTGCGGAACCGTTTCAATATCTGGCTCTATCGCAAACTGCCAGCCGACTGGGCTATCCCGCTGGCCAAGAAAGTATCTGGATCATCGCGTGAGTACACTTCCAAACGTGACCTCTCGTTTGTCCCTGACTACGAGCAGTATGCCCGTACCAAACTAGCCGAGGGGTTCGATGTTGTAGCCATCGGTCACTTGCACATACCTTCGATTCAGCAGTTCGGCGAAGGCACCTATGTCAACACGGGCGACTTCATAGACTCGTTCTCGTACGCCAAGATCGTGAAGGGCGTCGTCACGCTGGAATACATGCAGGACCAACCGCACCCAAATAAGTAGAATAGGAGCTCGGAATGAAGACAGGAGCAAGAAACGACGTAGTGGGCAAGGTCACCGGGATAAAAAAGGGCGGTCTCATGTGCAAGGTCACGGTCGAAGTGCCGGCCAACAGCATGAGTTCGGTCATGACGATCGACTCCCTCGAGGCTCTGGGCCTCAAGGAAGGTGACAGCGTTCAGGTTGTCGTCAAAGCCATCAACGTACTCTTGATCAAGGACTAACACACACTGCGTGTGACTTTCCCTGCGGGCCTATTCCATTGGCGGTTCAGAAGCACTGTATGGGCTGCTGCCGCATACTGAGTGTGATGTCTTCCTACACTCCGTGTGATTTTCCCTGCGGCCGATTCCGTTAGCACGTAGGTCAGGATCCTTGTAATCCTGACAATTCACATTGAACCTGACACATCGACTTGGCATGGCTCCGGCACATCTTCAAACGGGGATGACATTTGCCATCCGGTCTGGCCGTTCAAGCGATATCGTTCGAGACGACGGATAGTGATTTCAGCGAAGATGGGATCGATATCACAGGTGATGCACCGTCGGTCATGCATTTCTGCCGCGAGCAAGCTGGTCCCGCTGTGGGAGAAGAAGTCGACGATTGTATCTCCGGCCCGCGATGAAGCCTCAATGATTCGTTCGAGCGCTTTCAGCGGCTTCTGGGCTGGGCACTCGGGAACGTTCTCTCTCAGGCGATAGAAGACCTGCTGAATATCAACCCAGACATTGCCGGGGCGAATGCAATCTGATCGCGAGCGTTCCATGTTCTCCGTGCGGTTCCCTCCGACATCTTTGTAGTAGCCGCGCAGTATTTTCGGTATGTCAGTGTAATGAACCTCGAAAAAAGGTTTCCCGCGCGTGTAGTACAACAACTCCTGCCGGACCGCCATCCAGTTCTTCTGAGTACCGTAGCCACGCTGATTACGCATCGTGATCATTGAGCGCGACGCGAACGAACCTGACATCATCATCTCGGCGAACTGGGGCAGGGGCTGAAAATGATTGTTCTGATCCGCTCCCAACCAGACGTAGAGGGAGGCATCGTCGGTCAGGATAGCTTCGGTGTTTGCGATCCACTCTCGGCACCACGCTATGAACTCTGGTACCGACCGTTTCTCGAACATGACCAGATTGTATGGCGGATCATGAACCGCCAGGGCGGCCCGGCCGGACTCACACATCTTCTCAACGAATCGTTTGTCGATAGCATCACCACACCCGACAACGTGCCCCGCGATCGGGTCGCGCCAAATCTCGCCCGGACGCAACCGACACTTGTCCAGCCACATCTGGCGGGTCTTCGAATTCTGCAAACTGACATCACGTTTTCTATCACCAGGCATAGCGAATATTAAGCAGAGAGCTGGTCTCGGCCCAACTAAAAGAACCGGCGGACAAAACCGGGCTCGAATGCGAAACTCGATCCCACGATAATCGTTTGTGGTTCAAGGACATTACGAGGGCACGGAAAAAAGTACGGCGTTGCCACTTTACAAGCGATCATTATTGGACTAATATAACGGCATGGCGGACAATGCACTGTGGGCACCATGGCGAGCTGGATTTGTACTCAGCGAAAGAGAAGAGGGCTGCATATTCTGCAACCGCTTCAACATGGAGGATTCGGTCGAAAATCTGATCCTTTTCCGGGGCCAACACAACTTCATTATTCTCAACAAGTACCCCTATAACTCGGGCCACAGTCTGATCGTCCCGAATCGCCATCTGGCTCACCTGGACGAACTGACCACGGAGGAGGCGAGCGAGTTCTTCGAACTGACTCGACTCACCGTGGCTGCCCTCAAACGCGGTATTCAGCCGCACTCGCTAAACATAGGCATGAATTTGGGTCGCTCATCTGGCGCCGGCATTCCGGAACATATGCATATGCATGTCGTCCCCCGGTGGCAGGGGGATACGAATTTCATGCCCGTCATCGGTGGTACCGATGTCATTTCGGTTCCGCTCGAACCACTGTATGAGATCCTGCGGAAGGAACTCAATAACTAGTGGCTAAGAGCCGTAAAATCCCGACCAAGGCGGAGCTGGTTCAACTCCAAAAGCTCTATCGTACCGACGAGAAAATCGGAGAGCGTCTTGGTGGAGTGGCGGCCTACCTGGTGGCCTATTGGCGTCGCAAAAAGGGTGTCCCACGGCACTCGTTGCCCAAGTTCTCTGACAAGGAAGTCCGATCGTTGTGGGAACGATACGGCGATGATGACCGCTGTGGGTTGGAGCTAGGCATCTCAAAGGCCGCCTTCTACAACTGGCGACGGCGATACAACATTCGTGAGAAACCGGCCTTCCTCAAGCTGGAACAGTTGGAGTTGGCTTTTCCTGGGATGAAAACACCCTCCCATGCGGCGTCGCTTTGGGGCAAACAAACGGTGGCTCAGAAAATCATCGCTCGGGCTGCCGGAACTGAGGCGGTGGAGGTGGGGGAGACGGTTTCGTCCGAGCCAGACCTCGCTCTGGTGCACGAGCGGGCGCCGCTGGTGATTGAACAGTTCCAGAATAACCCTGGTGATTTCGTTTGGAATACTCTCAAGACCGCTCTCTGCCTATGTGGAGAATATCCCGACGCCAAGACTGACATACCTCAGGCGCACAAGGCCGTCCGCGAGTTCGCCAGCCGCCAGCGGCTGAAGCATTTGTACGACTTTTCGGAGGGTACCGCTCGGCAAGTTGTCATCGAACGCGGACATGTTCTGCCGGGCCAATTGGAGGTCGGTACTAGTGGCCATGTGACTGCTTTTGGGGCTTTGGCTGGTTTGGGCTGGGTGATAACTCCCGAGCAGATGGCTGCTGTGTTGCGGGCGGGCACGATTGACCTTACCGTCCCGGGCTCCGTGCGAGTTGATATCTCCGGTCGCCGCTCGCGCGGCGTTTTCACCAAGGACGTTGCGCTCTCCATAACGCAGCGACTGCTTCAGGAGCCAATTGCTGGCAAAGTTGTCGAGTATTACGGTTCGGCCATATCTCACATGACTGTCAGTGAACGATTCACCCTGTGCGGGATGGTGACCGCCATCGGTGCCGTTTCGGCCACCTGTCAATTCGACTCATCCACCCGCCGCTACCTGATGGGACGAAGCCCGACTACTCTGGCACCGGTGCTGGCCGACAAAAACGCTGCCTATGATGAAGTCTACCAGATCAACATCGACCACCTCGTGCCGCAAATCGCTGGCCCCAACGGTGTGCAGGAGATACGACCTGTGGCCGAGCTGGAAGATCTACCGGTTCGATCGATTGTCATCGGGACTGGTGCCAATGGTCGCTTCGATGATCTTCGACTGGCCGCCGAGGTCGTCAAAGGGAAGACCATCAGTCCGGATTGTCGTCTGGCGATCTGTCCCGCCTCCCGAGCCACCTATCTAGAAGCGCTCAAGAAGGGGCTGATTCGCGTCTTTGCTGAGGCGGGCGCAGTTGTTTTGGCTCCTGGGACTTACGGCATTTACGGCCCGGCCTGGGCTGGCCTCAACGATGGTGAGCGCTGCCTTATTACTGGCAGCCACCTGCAAATCAATCCTGGAAGCGCCTCTCGAGGAGAGGTTTATCTTTGCTCACCGGCGACCGCGGCCGCTTCGGCCCTCAACGGCGCTATTACTGATCCCACTCGCTACGGCAAGTAGCGCGATCTATTCGGCCTCTCCGAAATTCCTAGTCCCAATCGGTCTTGACGTTCAAAAACATCGTGCGGCTATTGCGCCAGACGAAGAAGATGACTTCTGACGGCTGTTCCTGCTCCAGCCGTTCCATGATCTCCTCCACTTCGGCTACCGAAGCGATCTCGTCGACTCCGATACGCTGAATCACGTCCCCATATTGCAGGCCGCCGACATTAGCCAGGCCACCTTGCTCCATCCCCGACACAAACACTCCGTGAAGCTCTTCCGGGTCCCGTTGGAAGAACATGTAGTCATCAGAGACCAGATCCCTAACGGTGAATTCGAGCGACTTGCTCTCGTACTCGGGCGAGTCGGTTGCTTCAAGGGGGGCCGGGGCCAGAGTGACGATAGTCTTGAGCGTATCTAGCTCATCCCCCTTCGGTCGCAGAACTGATAGCTCCACAGACTCGCCCGGTGGCGTCTCATATACGTGGCGTTGAAAAACCGAGAGGTTCTCTTCGCGGTCCACTTCCACCAGCTTGCCGTTGACTTCGAAGATAATATCGCCGACCTCCAACTTGGCCGCCTCGGCTGGGGAGTCTCTGATTATCTCGTTGATGATAATTCCGCCCTCGATTTCCAGGCCCCAGTACTCAGCCATATCCAGAGTCAGAGCCTGCAGGCGAATTCCCAGCCAGCCTCGTTCGACTTCGCCCTTTGTCGGGGGCTCTTCGACAAGTTTGTTCACCCGGTCGGCGGTGATCACACCCAACATTGGCATGCCGTACTGAGCAAAAGCCTCGGGGCCAGCATCGGCGGATTCTGAGGGATCCATCAGAAGGCCGAGAAGTCCCACCGCCTCCGCACGTTCATTATACAGGACCGAGGTGAGCTGCAGAGGACTGAAGCCAACCGTCAAGGGAAAGTGCTCGGGAGACTCAATCATGACCGAAATCATGCCGACATCCGCAGCCAATGGCGGCTGTATGAAATCTGGCAGAAGCATATACAATGTTAACCACTGACCGACCTTGAATTCGGCCGACTCAACAAAATCGACGGCTGTAAACTGCGCGGCTTCCGCTGAGGTGATGCGAGCAAAGGCCAGGCGCGAATAACGATCAACACCAACATACTCGGCCTGATAGATCGTGCCGTCGAAGTCGCTGATCTCCACCTTCTTCGGAGTCGTCTTCACGCTGAAGCCCGAGTAAGCCGAAAGAGCATTGTCATTTAGAAGGTCGGCGCCATCGAACACGACCAGGCCATCGCTGGTGACGATCGTCCCCAGATAGCGATCTTTCTGTTCCGTACTTTGAGCGCCGAAAGAAATCTCTACTTCCAGGTCAATTATGACGGTGTACTGTTCAGCCTTCTTCTCCAACCGTTCATAGTCAAAGTCCTGGGCTATGGCCGCGACTCCAAGGAGGCCGAACATAATCACAGCCAGGCTCAGGAGAACGGGACGGGCACGAAGTTTGGGATACTGGCTATTCATCTGAGTCCCCTCCATGTTCTTCATCCAGTTTCAGCAGGACAAACCGCATCGAGCCGCCGCGTCCAACCGTCAGCAACACGCGGTCGGTCTCCAAACGACTCAGTTCGCTATATTGGGATTGCAGCGAGGCAAGATTCTCCACCGCGATACCGTTGACTTCGCGAATCACGCCGCCTCCTCGCAGGCCACCTTCGGCCGCCGCCCCACTTCGCTTGACCCCGACCACAAACACGCCCAGAGTATCATCAAGCTGGTGGTCTAGTCGCATTTGGCGGGTAATTGCCTTCACGGTACAGCCCCAGTCTGGGCAGTCGAAGTCCTCGCCCTGGAGATCTCCCAGCTGCTTTGTTTCGAGTTCGAAAGAAAACTGCTCATCGTCACGGGCAACGGTGAGGACAATCGATGACCCCGGTGGGCGAGATGCAATCCGACTGTAGAAGGTCGGAAGCTCTTCCACGAATCGGGCCGAGACCGGCTCACCATCCATCTCCAGAATGATATCACCCGCTCGCAGAAAGGCCGCTTCCGCCGGCGATCCGGCATCAATCGAAGCAATCAATACGCCCCGGTCACGCGATGCGCCAAAGTAGTCCTCAAGCTCCTGCAGTGCCTGGCAATGCAGACCGATCCAACTGCGGGTGACTTTTCCCTCTATCATTATTGCCTGCGTAACCTGCTTGACGACGTTGACGGGGATTGAGAAGCCCAGATTATTGGCGAACAACTGGGCGCGGGAGTTTATGCCTACCACGCGACCGGACATGTCCACCAATGGTCCCCCCGAGTTCCCCGGGTTGATGGCGGCATCGGTCTGAATCCAAAGGTTGTAGCGCCCGGTCTGTTCACCCGATGGCAACCGTACCTCCGAAGAAAAATAGCGATCGCGCGTTGAGATGACGCCGGCCGAAACCGAGCGTGAGAGCGACAGTGGCGAACCCATCGCCAGAACGTACTGGCCGACCTGAATAGAGTCAGAGTTGCCGAACTCTGCGGGAAAGATCTCGCCCTGATACTCGTCGAGCTTCAGGCGAATCACTGCCAGATCAGTCGAAGGATCGCCCCCGATGAATTCCGCCGGGACCATCTCCCGATCATGAAGAGTACAAATAATCCGCTCCGCCTTGCCGGCAACATGGTAGTTAGTGACGACGTAGCCATCCGGGTGGAAGATTATGCCCGAACCAACAACCGCCTGTTTCTCCAACTCGCCGGTACGGAAATTCTTAATCACGGGTTGAATATGTACCAGAGCCGGTAACACCCGATCACGCGCCCGGTAGATCGCGGCCTGAGCATCAACGATGCCGGGATCAGCGGATACAGGGACGATGAGAACCAGTAGCGTCAGTGATAACAGAGCAACTTTGATCATTATGAATCCTTGTACTAAGCTATGTTTACGGTCTTAAACGCGGCAGACAGGTTTCGGTTCGCGCGGCCACCCAAAAGATGCTGCCCTGATACGTAAGTAAGGACGGTTCCTGAGAGTTCTTCAACTAATTTGTTGTCCTGATAGGGCGCAGGGTGGGATCCTGGGGGGCAGCAAAAACCCCGGCGAGCAGTCTCGTCGGGGTTCTTGTCTAATCTGCTTTGGGCGTCATCTCTTGAAATACACGTCGACCGACCCCATGCCGACTTCAATAGAGAGGGTGATGCGTCGGTCGGCATGTTCATAATCAGGCGATTCGAATTCATCATCGTCGATCTCATCCAGATCTCCACCGTGGAAATCTACCGACGATAGCCAGCCATCGGTTTCGGCTTCGATCCTGACCGGAACGTCTTTGGGCAGAACGATGTCGGCCGATCCCAAGCCGATCTCGATCGAAATATCCATCTCGCCCTCAAATTCACCCCTGAAGTCGAGCTCGAAAGACCCCGCCCCGCCCTCAAAGCTGAACGCTTCACAATTGGCATTGCCCAGGCCAAAACACTCAAGCGAGGCCGCGCCCGCTTCAATATCCATTGACACCATGCGAACCGGGTTGGGCTTATCGAATGTTATTGTTCCAGCCGCCGCGCCAATCTCGAGGCTCATTTCCTCGATTGGAATCCCAGACAAATCAAATTCGGCGTCACTGGCTCCGATTTCGATGTTGAGGCTCATGGGATATCGTTCTGACAGGACGACATTCCAGATGTTGTCTTCGGTGTCCACGCTCTGCCGGCTCCGGAACTCGCTTTCCATTTCCAGCCGACCGGTCTTCCCCTTAAGATTATAGTCGATAATGTAATCAACCCGGCGGGGGTTGAAGTCGATCTCGACCACGGCGGCATCAGCGATGTCCTTGCCAATGAGGGAAAGCTCCCCAGCTCCAAACGATAGAGTCACGTCAAGACGATCAGCCCCTTCGGCGTCGATGCTCTCCGTAACATGTTCCAAGCTGCCAGCCAATGCTGGGAGACAGAGAAGAAGCAGAATAGTCAGGCATGAGGCAGTGTATCGGATCATTGTTTACTCCTGGTCCGGGTTAGGCCGGTACTGCTCACTTTTACGAGGAGGCTCAGGTAGGGTTGCATCTGATTTGGGCGGAACCGGTTCGGGCGCGGGATTGAACGGTGGCGGTTCCGGAATAGGCGGTGGAGCCGGGGCCGGGGCTGATCCGGCCACATACGTGGCATGAGGATCATAAGGCCGGAAGCCAAATCGAGTCAGGAAGGCCGCGCCAATACCACTGCAGCCGACGAAAACTGAAATCAGAATCGACATGACAAGGAAGAATATGCCAAAACCATTGGCGACAACGCCGTTGGTACTCATCAGGGAGGAACAGGTTAGCCACGTTGACATTAGCAGCAATTCCCCCAAGAGGGCATGAATCAAGTACGAGCGCGTTCCGCCTGCTACTCGAAGAAGGATCGCCCGGCCAATCACAGAGCCGTAGGCAATGAATCCAAGCAGGACGGCCACCAGGTATAGAATCGGCACCAGAGGGATCAAGAGAATACCGACAATGGTGATCAATAGCAGAATGACAATAAGACTGATGCCTGGCAACAGCAGGAAGCCGATCGCGAAACAACGACCTTTGAAGTTCATCGCACAATCGTGCACAACTTTCACCTTCTTGGGGAGCAATGGTACTAGGATTAGAGTCCCCAGAAGCATGACGCTGGTGAACACGACCGCGACCACGACGCCTTCCTTGGAGATGGGGGCTGAGATGTCCCCAAACTCGAAAGCCTCCTCGATGATCCGACCGTTGACCTGGCCACCTTCACGCACGATCACCCGAGGGGCTTTGACATCGCCATCGACCTGCCCGGTTTGAGTGATCAAGACCCGATTCCGCAACGATATGACGTCCCCTTTGATCCAGCCCTTGATCGTCACTCTTTCCCAGGCAATGACGTCACCATCGACCCATTCGTTTTCGGCGATCGAGACCGAGCCGCGGTCCAGCTGCCGGATGGGGTCGACCTCAACCGTGCGCTTGGGGAAGCCGTCGCTATCGATGAGAATATCATCGGCCAGTCCTCGCACCCGCTCGACGTCGGTAGCTTCTATGGGGCCCGGCAAAAAACGTTCGAGGGCAAAATCGTAGTGCCACTCGTACCCGCTTGAATCCAGAGCCCAGACGCCTTCCTCGTTCAGCACGATTTCAACCAACAGGCTATCGAACTTGGCCTGCCCGCTGGGCTCGTCCTGGGCTCGTGGCTGGGCGGGAAACAGAATCAACGCGAAAAGACCCAAGCCTACGATGGTATGGAAAACAGTCCTCATGCCCATTACTACGTCAACGTCCTATGTTGGGTTCGGCCCAGAAAATTAAAACTGGGACACCGTAACGTCGCCAGAGGAGGAGGATAGCGTTACCTTGGGGCCTCCAGCCCCGAACTCCCCGACCAGCCGATGCCGCGCGGTGGACTTGATGGCCAACGGCATCTCGGATGCAATATTGCCAGACTCGGTTTCGATCACCAGCAGTCCCGAGGAGGATTCCGGGACCGTCAAGGTGATCTCACCGGTTGTTGTCTCGACAAAGAAATCGCGGGGGCTGTCCAGCTCGCTCCGAACATCTATCCGGCCCGTGCTGGTCGTCAGGTCCAGCGATCCCGCGAGCTGTACGATATTAACATGCCCCGAGTTGGAGCTCACTCGGATGTCTCCCTCCACCCACTGGAGGTCGATAGTGCCGCTGGGCTGGCTGACCGTCACCGTGCCGCTAAGGAATTCTCCCCTGATCGAGCCGGCAGCATTGTTGATGTCTATGGCGCCCTCAATATTGGACAGAGTGATGTCAGACTGCATCGCCATGATCTTGATGCTGTGGGTCCAGGGCAGCGAAATGCGGTAATCAACGTCGCCATACGAGTCCGAGGCACTTCCGAAGAGTTTGCCCCAGAATGACTTCTTGCGCGCACCTAACTTGAGATAATTGGTACTGACCTTGATCGTGGAGCCGATCACGTCGGTTCTGATCTCAATATGGTCCGCGACTTCCTCGGCTTCGTCATAGTCAACGGCGCGGACTCGTTTGATGGCCTCGATTATCACGCGGTCATCGGCCACGGAAAAAATCTCAACCTTGCCCGTCGCCAGTGTGAGTTCCAGGTCGACCGCTTCGGTCACCTCGACGATCTTCTGATATTGAAAAGTATGCTCCTCGGCCGAAGCGGGGATGGCCATCAGCAGGATCAGGATGGCAGTCAGGATGAAGATGGTGCGGTGTTTGTTCAACTTGCCAGAACCTCACAGCCGACGATCAAACGGCCTTTAGCTTCTTCTTCAATAGGACGCGAGCGCGGAAAATCCGTGCTTTTACCGTACCAACGGGTACATTCAGAAGATCGGCTATTTCTTCATATGATTTATCATCTTTGTGGCGATAGACAATGACTTCGCGATACTTGGGCGGCAGGGACTCAATAGCCTGCTCAATCCCCGTACGTTGCTCCTTGCGCACCAAGTTTTGCTCCGGGTTGTTGGAGTAGTCCGGTACTTCGATCTCAATCGTGCCGTCGGCAGTTTGCAGGGGGCGATCCAATGATAGGGCATGAATCCGCTTCTTGCGCAGAAAGTCAATCGAAGCATTGGCGGCAATCTTGTAAAGCCAGGTTGAGAAGCGGTATTCCGACCGGTAGCTGGCTAAAGAGGAAAAGGCCTTCATGAAGGTCTCTTGGACCAGGTCCTTGGCTGTTTCCTGGTCTCTGACGATTTTTAGGATAATCTGAAAAACGGGTCCACGGTGCCGTTCGGTCAAATCAGTATAGGCCCGTTGGCTGCCGTCGAGGGCATGGGCGATTAGCTCTAACTCGTCATTCTTCAATTGCTTCATTCACAACCTGCCCGGTCCGCCACAGCAAAACAGTACCCCGAAAATTGCCTCACCATGATACGCTCCCCCCCCCCTAACTACAAGGAAAAAGCTGGCTTTCAGAGAGGGATGGAAGACACAAAAAAGAACCGGCGTCGAGATGAGTTCGATCGGAGAGGGGATAACGCGATCGAGCCGCGGAAGCTGACGCCGGCGCAGTCTTTATTGAGTCCCACTTGGTCCCGAGACCGGGGACTGATTTTCGTAACGGTATTCCTGTCCAATTCCCACCGGTCGCAGGCATGCGGCCCGTGGCTATCGCTTGTCGGGGTCGCCCAAAGGCACCCCCCTCTGTCTCAGCCGAATTCTCAAATCTTCGGAGCAGCCCTGGCTGGTGGCCGATCCAGAGAGTCGCTTCTCAGAAAGCGTGGCGCTCTGCAATCGACTTGGCTGAAACACGTGTATTGAAAGTCGACAATTTCCGCCGACTATGCAAGGGGGTAAGAAAGGGGTATTGTGGGGTATCAAAAATACCCGTTATGCGTCGCCTTCCTTGATGTCTATTCGTCGCTAGCTGTTAGCTGTTGCAGGAAGGAGGTCAAGTTAATCTTCTTGGTTGAGATCCCCAGTTTTTTCCTGATTCCCTTACGCTGGGTAAGGACAGTCTGCTCACTGGTATGGAAAGCGGCAGCTATCTCTTTTGATGTCAGGCCATTACGGACCATATTGCATATTTCCAGCTCACGCGGCGTGAGATGAGACAGCAGTCTTGTGACCCGGTTGGCGAAGGGGGATGAGACCTCAATCAGGCAGTTTCGCAGAAGCCGAACGTAGGTACGCTCCTCAGCTCCACATCGGTTCTCCAAATTGTCCAGGATCGGCATGGCAATTCGATCGAGGTTGTCCTGGACCTGAGCCGCCGTCTGGGTCTTGGCCTGTTCGATCTGGTTCAGCAGCTCATGGAGGGTAGTGTTCTTCTGGCGCAAGGACTCACGTTCTTCGCTGAGCGAGCGATTGGCTTCGGCCAGTTGTTTCGTACGGAATTCCACGCGCTGTTCCAGATCCTCGCGCATTCTGGCCAGCATGAGTTCAGACTCTTTGCGGCTCGTGATATCCTCGGTGAGGATCACGACCCGGTCTACTTCTCCCTCGGGGCTCTTTAGGGCGTAGAAATGCTGAGTGACCCAAAGCAATTGACCGTTGATCATCTTGCTAGCCCGCGCCTCCGGAATCTCAATGTGGCCACCCTCGCGATAGACCCTGGCCACTTCTTCGTGGTAGCCGGAAAGATAGTGATCGTGGGCATCAAACTCAAGTCGACGGCGCGGTCGGCTCAGGAAATCTTGAAGCGTTTCATCGTCGACCTGCCATATCTCTCGCCAAGCATGATTGTAAACGAGAAGCCGGCCGTGACGATCACGAATCGAAATGCCTATTGGTGAGTGTTCGATGACCGCTCGGCTTAGCCGTTCGCTGTTACGCAAGGCAATCTCGGACCGTTTGCGTGCCGAAATATCCCATAGGTACGATCTCGATCCGACCGTCTCATTCCCCTTCTTGATAAGCGAAACATCGATCTCTAAGTCGACAATGGAGCCGTCCTTCCTTACACCTTTGAACTCGTAGTGATTTGGAACCGGCTCTCCCGACATGCGGAGCTGGTGCCGGAGCTCAATTCCCTCGCGATCGTCAGGGTGGACGAGATCGATAACACGAAGGCTTCGAGCTTCCTCCTCCTCATAGCCAAAGAGGCGACAGAAGGTTTCATTGAAGTATGTCAGCCGACCGTCCTGACCGCGGGACACAATGCCAATGTCGGCCTTCTCAACCAGCTCACGGTACAACAACTCACTCGCCCGTAGACCTTCGACGGCCTCCCAACGCTCGGTCGCATCCTCAACGGTACCCTCGTAGTACATTGTCTCGCCGGACTCGCTTCTGATTGCCCTGGCGCTAACCCGCACACGAATACTGGCCCGGTCTTTGGTTGTCCAAGCTGACTCCAAGCCGATAACGACACCGTCTCGATCGATTAGCTCCCGAAACGTGTCCCTCGTGTACCCGGGGGGGTACTCGCCGGCCATGTCCAGCTTAGCCATCTCTTCAAAGTCATCATAGCCCAGCATCCGCACGAGAGCCTGGTTGGCCACAACGAGGCTGCCGTCCACCGTTGTGCGAAAGATGCCGATGGTCGCGTTCTCAAAGATCTTGCGGAAACGTACTTCGCTGTCCCGCAAGGCCTCCTCCTCCGACACTCGTTCGGAGATATCCTCTACGGCACCGTCAAAGTGAGCCACCGTACCATCTTCACTGAAGAAGGCTCGCATACTGGCGGACACCCAAATACTGCTCCCATCCTTGCGATGAATCTCCGCAATCAGATTACGGGCTGAACCCTGCTTCTGCACACGGGCAAGCAACTCCTCGCGGAGGACGGGATCGCAAACCAGATCCCAAGCCGAGACATCAACGAGTTCCTCATGGGACGAATAGCCGAGCATCTCAACAAGAGCCGTATTTACAACCAGAAAACGGCCTTCACCCGTAGTCCGGAAGACACCGAGCGGTATATTTGCCAGAAGACTACGGCATGTCGATGGCGATCTTTGTGAGGAATCTTCCGTCGTCATTGCTGGTTTGTTCTTGGTCTTCCTCTTCGCAGTCATAAGCCCATTCCCAGTCTACCTGCGTTGAGCCTCCTCGGAGGGCCGGGCGATTGCTGATCGCCTCGGGGGTATCTTCTCCCTCGGGCAGATCAATAGTGACAAGATGTAATTTGCCTCCTTTTGCCGCCGCCGTCAACTGTAAATCGATCGAGGCAAGTCAGGTGACCAAGGGATGCACAGTGAGCCGGGCGGTGTTTCAATCCTTGAACAATCTGCCGGGGTATGATCGATCTTTGGTCCTTGATGGCTCAGGTAATCCCGGGAGATTCCGTTATCGTAGTCAGGAGACGATTGCAGCCATGTTATACGATTATCCAGAGTTCTACGAGCAGGCCTTTGCCTTTCGAGACATCCCGACCGAGACCGATTTCCTGCAGGAGTGCATGTCGCGGTATTCCGGTGTCGAAGTGGGGCGGATTTTGGAGCTCGCCTGCGGCCAGGCCCCCCATGCCGGAGAATTACTCTCTCGCGGTTACGAATATGTCGGGATAGATAACAATCCCCGTATGTTGAGCTACGCCCATTCGCATTGGCTACATCTTCATCGTCGCCCCGAACTGTTGCAAGGCAACCTGGTCGATTTCCGTTTGTCCCGTTGGGCCGAATTTGCCTATGTAATGGTCGGCTCGTTGTTTCTGACCGGCCAGGATCAGCTGGCGCGTCACTTCGATGCCATGGCTCGCGCAGTCAGTCCGGGTGGGCTGTATTTTCTGGATTGGTGTATTCAATTTCGCGATCCCCTGGAAGTTGAAAACGGCGGCCGCTTCGACTGGGAAGAGAATGGCATCCACTACCACTCCCAGTTCAAGATTCGTCTGCTAGACCCTGGTCAGCACACATATGAGGAAATCTGGACTATGCACATCGACGGCCCGGGCCAACCGCGAAAGCTCACGATGGTGGAGCGCAATATGGCCCTGTTTCCGGAGGAGTTCTTGGCCTTTGTGAAGAGCCGGGTTGATTTCGAGTTTGTCGGCTGGTGGCGCGAATGGGATTTCGCCAAACCGATCGAAGCTGATCGTCCGATCACCCGTCCCCTGGTCCTGTTGCGCCGCATCTAACCCTTGATTCGCTCCAAGCGGTAAACCCCATTCATGAAGGCCTCGATCATGACGAGCGCGGTGGCGTCGGGGCCACTCAACTCAAACAGAACTAACCCTTCGGGTGCCTCAACGACGATTCCTACCACCCGGTAGTGTTCGTGCGGCAGGGGATCTCCTTCGACATGTTCGTCCGCCTCAGGATAATAGCCCCCGGAGAGAGATTGCACGTGCACCGTCATGCCATCAGCTTCTCGATCATGGCGGATGGCAGCCTTTGAGGGATCCTTCAAGTGGCTGTACTCCATGCGCTCCAGCCAGGCGTTGAAGTAATCCATATATCCCGCCGCGTCAGCCCTGGGGACAAAATAGACCGACAGATACGACGGATAGAGGTCATCATGAAGCGGGCCATACGAATAGTATGCAGATCTTTTGCCTACCGCACCATGGTCCGTCCACTGTGAGGCTGGTTTGTAGGTCAGGCCGCCCACGGTGAGCGGATACCCGTTCAGATCCCATTTTTCGGCCACCGGTTGGTAGGCTTGCTCTATGGCTATGTGCGTACTGTCGCCTACCTTGGTCACCGTTCTGGTCTGTGTTGGTTGTTCTGCAGGAGCTTCCGCCACCGCGTCGGGTGATGGCTGACCGTCATTCTTCTCCGCTTCATCTTTCGAGCAGCCAGAGACGAGGCTGATTATCATTGCCAGGAGGATTAGGGCGGCCCATCGCCGGGATATATACTGCGTCATTCTTCAACCTCTAGTTATGGACTATCACTTGTCACTGGTTCATTATACTCATCGTCGCAAATCCGGCAAGATCGATTCTGGCTCCACTGGGAAGTACTACAGATCGCTCAACTTGAGGTAGGGCACAGCGTTGATGGCCAATTCGCTGGGGCCGTCGATCTCGTACCTTAGAAAGCCGGCCGTCGCAATCATGGCGGCATTGTCGGTGCATAGCGCCGGAGTGGGGTAGAACAACTTTCGGCCGATTTCCTGCAGGCTCTGCCCCAGGGCATTCCGCAGGCGACTATTAGCGGCTACCCCGCCCGAAATGGTGACGTGCCTGACGCCAGTCTCCTCGGCGGCTCGGACCGTCTTCTGTACCAATACATCCACAGCCGCCTCCTGAAACGAAGCGGCAATATCGGCTCGATGATCCTCTTTTTCCGTTTCACTGAGCTTGTCAAGATATAGAGCGACTGCGGTCTTCAGGCCGGAGTACGAAAACCGAAATCCGGACTCAGACTTCAGGGGTCGTGGGAAGCGGACGAATTTGGCGTTGCCGTCCCGGGCAAGGGCATCAAGTTTGGCCCCAGCCGGATAGCCCAGTCCCATCAGTTTGCCGACTTTGTCAAATGCTTCTCCTGCCGCATCGTCCTTGGTCTGTCCTAGAACGCGGTAGGTACCAAACGGATTTACCTCGACCAGCATCGTATGGCCACCCGAGACAATCAGCGTCAGGTGGCGTTGATCCAGGTCGGGATGTTCCAGCAGATTGGCCGCCATATGCCCTTCGATGTGGTGTACCCCTACGAACGGCTTTCCCGTGGCGAAAGCTAGGCCTTTGGCAAAACTCAGACCCACCAAAAGCGGGCCGACCAGGCCGGGTCCGATGGTGGCCGCGATCAAGTCGATCTCATCCAACGCCACGTCCGCCTCAGCGAGGCATTGTTCGTATACTGGCACAATCGTGCGGAGGTGGGCGCGACTGGCGACTTCCGGTACGACACCGCCAAACCGCGCGTGATCGGTTTGAGAGAGAATGGTGTTGGCCAGCATCTCGCGGCCTGATCGCACGACAGCGACGGAGGTTTCGTCGCAGGATGTCTCTATGCCGAGGGTAAGCATGGTTATTCGAGAACCACCGTGACCGAATCGATCGAGAGGTCCTTCACCGAGATGCTCGGGGCGCAATCAGCCTTAACGGCGGCGCGCTGGTCCCTAGTAGTCAGATAGAAGTCGATGCCGGCCACGACCGAGGTGGTGGGCAGGAGGTCTATCTGGTCTGGCGGTCCGGTCACCGTGACATCGACTGTAGCTGGATCGAGTCGAACCGTCTGCCCGGGGGGAGCGTTGAAGACCATGATCGGTACGGAGGTGAAGACGCGCGTCTTCACCGGGACGATTTCAATATCTACCAAGACCGAATCGGGCGTCAATACTATTCCGTAGCCGGTCGGTTTGAGCAGCCCGAGATTCAGGGAGATATTATTACGCAGTCCCGATATGCTCATGCGTTCGGTCAAGATTGTCTGCAGATCGGCGACAATCTTTCTCGGCCCTCTTATCGTCACTTCGTCGGGGACGGGCGACGAAATGGTTCGCACCGCAAATCCGTCATCGGGCAGCGGGTCAATATTCAACTGAACCGGCACCAGGCGCTCGGTCTGGCCGTCGACGTTCAGTTCAATCGTGCTGGGCAGAACAACCTCATCCAGAGTGACGAAACTGGCCGCCGAAGGCAGTGACGTATTGATGGGGCTCAGGGTCAGATTGTGCCGACCAGCGGGAAACTGTGTGGCGTTGATACGCAAGCCATCGCGCCGCCATCGATTTCGCAACAGCAATTTGCCTGAGGCTGAGACCACTACCAGTATCGAATCGGGCGGGTACTGCGACAGCGTCAAGCCGGAATCCAGCAGCACGTCCTTCACGGGTAACTTCAGCTCAAAGCTGTATTCCTGCTCGGTGGCAACATGAAACCACAGCAATAGACCCAATACCAGGGCCACGATCTTTATGGGCAGATTTTCAAGAACTGATGACATAGAGCGTCAACCCGGTTAGCCGACAGGTGTTACGTTGCAACGTGAGGGCAGTGTAACCAAACAACGATATTCAGGCAACTACTTTCCCGAAGTCAGTCCCGGCGATGCGGATCATTCCAGAAGAATCTGGTCAGACCCCTGTCGCCGCCTATCCAAAGATAGTCTCCGTCCAGGACAAGACTCAGAATGTAATCAGAAGGAAAGCCGTCCGATCGTCTGAACGTGAGCTGGCGCTGGTTTTTGTCGTCATAATACACCAGGGTCAGACCATCGGCGCTGCCCGCAGCCATGATCTGATCGTTGACAGCCAGGGCATGCATTTCGCGGTTGGGTAGAATCATGTGAAAGGGCTCGGTCGCGCCCGTTATCCAGTTTAGCCGCAGCACGCCGTCGGAGGAGGCAAACCAGAGGTCTTCGCCGCTGGCCTCAACTTGATAGACGTCACCACCAAGCATCTGATCGGGATCATGCAGGCGCTGTAGCTGGCCGCTCTTGAGATCCAGACGATAGGCTCCGACCGACGACGCAATCCAGAGCATGTTGTCGGTAATCAGCAAATCATGAACGATCTCGCCCTCGAAACGGTTGGCATGGATGGTTGCCACCGAGTCGCCCCCAAAAGCCAGCATACCCAGCCCCCAGGCTGTCCCGACCAGCACCGTATCGCCGGTGACCAGAAGGCTGTGGATCTCATCGTCGGGCAATCCCGAGCGGCGATCATATCGGTGAGAGACCCGTCGCGTATGAGGATCCATGCAGAGCACACCAATCGTCGTCCCGACATAGAGAGTAGTTTCATCAGCTGCCAGACAGGTAACATCGGTCACCGGGAAATCATTGGTCAGGCCGGACTCAAAGTGATCAAACTCATTGACGTCGGGGTCAAAGGCAGATATTCCATTGCGGGCAGAAAAACCAGCCAGGCCAGCCGCCCATACGCGATCATCAAAAAGCAGGAGAGCGTCCACTCGATCCTGCAGCAGCCCATATGGCATCATCTCGATCACTTCCGAGCCCCGACCAGCCTGTGCCGGGCCATAGCCCCACGTGCCCAGCCACAGCTGCCCGGATCCATCGTCCAAAATATCGGTGAGATTGAATACGCGTCCGATCAGATCAACAATCTGACCATCGGCTGAGTACGTGTGTCCGATAGGCGCATGCATGCTTGGGGCCGGGCGCTCATGGTTCTGAGTATGGTCGGGGGAGAGGAGGTCATCGATCGGATACCATCGATCAAAAAGATCATCATACTCGAAGTATCCCTGTGACGTCGCGACATGCAGGCGATCATCGAAATCATCGACCCGGATGCGTCGGATGTCATAGTGATCTAGCCCGCTACTGCCGGTCATCGGGTCCGACCACCCTTGATGAAATTTGTCATAGACCAGAATCCCGGACGAGGTCGCAAAGTAGACATTGCTCATGGAGCTGGCAATCGACCGTACGTGGGAAAAATCTGCCCACGTGACGATTTGCCCCTGGAGGTCACTGCCGGCTGCGGTCGCGACTACCAGCATGGACATGAGGATCAAAGCCCCGGCCACCCGGTTTGGTTTCATTCCCCCTCCGTCAGGCGATCCAGCAGGGCTGTGGCCAGGACCGCCGTGCCGACTTCCAGGGCTGCTTCATCGGCGATGAAATAGGGTGAGTGCCAGGGTTTGTCAGCCTTTAGTCGGCGATTGCGAATACCCAGCCGGAACATGGCTCCGGGTACCAGGTCGATATAGCGGGCGAAGTCCTCACCCCCCAGAACCTGCGGCGTCGCCTTGATGTGCCCTTTGGGATAGAGGGCGTGATAGGATCGACGTATGATTGCATTGGCGGCAGGATCATTGACGAACAAAGGATACTCGCCGACCACCTTCATTTCGCAGCGGGCTCCGTGGGCACGGGCGACTGCTTGAGCTGTGCGCTTAATCTTCTGCGGTAGCTGGCGGGAAATGTCCACCGATAAAGAACGGGCCGTGCCAGTCAGCACCACTTCCTCAGCGATTATATTGCGTGCTTGGCCGCCTGCAATCTTGCCGAACGTAATGACCGCCGGGGCTACTGGATCGACCTCGCGCGAGATGACCTTCTGCAACGATTCGACAATCTCGGCGGCGGTGGCAATGGCATCCACAGCATCCTGGGGGCGAGCCGCATGACCGGCCCGGCCGGTGACTATCAGGTCAAAATCGAGCACGGAGGCCATCGTGATACCATCGCGCAATCCGATCTGACCGGTGGCCAGATGCGGGTCAACATGCAGCCCGAATATCATCGATACGTTCTTGAGGGCTCCGTTTTGGATCATGGGAAGGGCCCCACCTGGGGGCATTTCTTCGGCCGGTTGGAATAAGAAGCGAACGCGCCCGGGGAACTGACCGGCCATTTTCTTGAGAACCCAGGCCACGCCCAAGACAGTAGCCATATGCATGTCATGACCGCAGGCATGCATGCAGCCGTCGATTCTGGAGGCATAGGAGACTCCAGACCGCTCTCCGATTGGCAGTGCGTCGATGTCGCTTCGCACCGCGACCACCGGTCCCTTGCCGGTGCCGGGCAGTTCGGCCAGCACTCCTGTCTCCATCTTGAGCGGGAGAAGTCTCAGCCCAAGCTTGTCCAGAGTACTACGCAAGAACTTGGTCGTATTGTGCTCTTGATAAGATATCTCAGGATTCTGGTGCAGATAGCGACGCCAGCGGATCTGCTGCTTTTGGTTCTGGCTGGTCAGTGCCAGCACTTTGGAGGAGAGGGCTGATTTGGTGTCGGATGGCATATTAATCTCCAGAAAAGTCGTCGGTTGGCCACAGCTCCGTCAATATAGCTCACCAGCCGGTCAATGACAGGCATAATGTGCCGCCATTCCCTCGGTCGAAAACTCGCACGGGCGCTAGTCCGGTTGACGCAGGCGGAAGAATCCAGAACGCGCGAAGTCAGCTCCGAGGTCTGCGATTTGCTCCCGTGAAATCCAGGGTTGATCGCGGTCGTCGGTCAACTTCGGGATGTGGAAGTCACAGGATCGCGAGCAAGTCGTCGCCACCGCATACAAGGATTGTCCGGCGTCGTTTTCGACAACATGCATGACGACATAGGCGCGCCCCTTGCGCCCTTTCTGGTCATGAGCCACAAAAAGATCCCCGGGCCGCAGAGCTTCTACCTTCAGGCTGTCACAGTTGCGCACTATACCCTTGTAGGACAGGTAGTCCATGCAGGTAGAAATGAAACGATAGTAGTGTGCGTTACTGGCCTCCTTTGTCTCGCCGGGTTGAAAAAACGGCTCGCCAAGGCGGTTCAGGAGCAGATCACCACCGAGAAAATCACCATAGCTCAGCAGCTCACCTTTGGTTGGCAGAACCGCCAGGCTCATTTCGCGCTTCTGGTAGTGCAGCCACTCGGCCAGGATTCGAACTGGTACGGCGAAATCGTGGTTGCGCAATCCGCCCCAGGGCAGGTGAACCACACGGGAGATGGAATCGTAGCCAATCAGGTTACCGTTCGTTTGAGCGCCCACCGATTTCCACCGATGCCACAACGGGAAATTCGATACCCACTGCTGGAAATCAGTCATCTTGGCGGAATCGAGCGATTGATAGCCATCGGGAAGAGTGAATTCGGACGAAAAAGTGAAAACCGAGTCGGTCATGTTGAGGAAGGGGTAGTGCTGCGAGTACCACCCGATAAGGCTGTCTTTCGCCGTCGGGTCCTGCCCGGCCGCTGATCCGACCAGCACAAGCAGGATCAGCATGACAATGGTTGGCCGGTGGTAACTCATCTTCAAGAGACTCAGCACGCTGAAACCCAAACTCTTTGTCATTATTGCATTTCCTTCCACAAACGGTTGGCTCGGCGCAGATGCGGGATAGTGATGGAACCACCCGCCACCAGCCCAACAACCATCACTTCCTGGAACTCCTCATTGTTCATGCCTTTTTCCTTGGCGGCGATAACATGATAGCTGATGCAGTCATCGCAGCGCAGCACGATTGAGGCTACCAATCCGAGAAGCTCCTTGGTCTTGGCATCCAGAGCGCCATCTCGATAAGCGGCCGAGTCGAGATTGAAAAAACGCTTCAGGTTGATAGTGCCTTCGGAAAGCAACATCTCATTGAGTTGCTCACGCTCTTTTCTGAATTCTTCTACCCGGTCAGACATGTTTTTCTCCCTTGGTTTACAGGCGAATATATCTGCCCAACGCGGACCCGGCAATCAAAAATGGTCGGTATCAGAGTGCCTCCTCGCAGTTGAAGGGGCGGCTTTGTTGTACCATATTGCTCCACGTTATTGCTCCACGTTGCCCGGATAAGCCAATTGCCCACAAAAGGAGTAGACAATGGATATGCGACTCGGACCGATTCTGGAACAATTACGGCTCAATCAGGGACTATTCCATACCGCTCTGGCCGATCTAACTGCTGCTGAGCTCGACGGAAAGCTCGTCGCCCCGTACCCGGTGCAGGAACCTACCGTAGTCAACGGCATCGCCTTCCTGACCTTTCATGAGACTTTTCACATCGGGCAGCTGGGCTACATTCGCAAACTACGCGGATACCAGACTCTGGCCGGCTAGGGGCAAATCCTCGCCGAGGGGAGAGGACAAAACAGCTTGTGACGATCCCATCAGCGAAGTAAATTGTCGGATGCCATCTGACGCTGCATCAGTGCTGATCACCGGCGCCAACGGATTTGTTGGAGCCCGACTGTGCCATCGTTTTCTCCAGGAGGGTTTCCGCACCGTCGCCGGGGTGCGTCGCACTTCCAATCTGAAGCAGCTCGATGGACTCAATCTCGAATACCGCTATGGTGATGTCACCGACGCCGACAGTCTGCCCGAGATGGTGCGCGGCGTCGATTTCATCGTTCACAATGCCGGGTTGGTCAAAGCCCGTCGCCCCGAGACCATGTTTCGCGTCAACGAGGGTGGCACGCACCAGTTGATGGCGGCTATCGATAAGCACAATCCGCAGATCCAAAAAGTGATCTACATTTCCTCGCTGGCCGCTGCGGGACCGGTTCGCGATGATCGTCCGGTTACGGAGACTGACCTGCCTCAGCCAATTACGACCTACGGCCGGTCAAAACTGGCTGGCGAACAGGCCGCTCTGTCTTTTGGCGACAAGTTTCCTGTGGTTGCCTTGCGTCCTCCTGGTGTCTATGGTCCCGGTGATCGAGAGATCTTCAGCTTCTTTCAGACGGTCTATCGCGGCATCAAGCCGATAGTGGGTGATCCGGACCGGATGCTGCAGCTGGTGCATGTTGATGATCTTTGCCACGGTCTATTTCTGGCCATGACGACTGAAAGTGTCAGGTGCGGGACTTACTTCGTGGCCGAGGATCGGGCCTACGCCATGAGCGAGTTGGTTGAGCTATTGCAGAAGGCCTGTGGCAAAGGCGGCATCAACCTCCGGCTGCCAGGCGGCCTCTTTCGGGCAATCGCCGGGGTCTCTGAAATGGCCTTCAAGGCCTTCGGCGGGACGCCAATGTTGACCCGCGAAAAGGCGGACGAACTTCTCGCCTCGTGGGAAGTGTCCACCAACAAGGCGCTTGAGGACTTCAATTATCGCTCGCGAATCACTTTTGCCGAGGGAGCCCGCGAAACTTATGCCTGGTATCTCAGAAACGGTTGGCTGTAATGATCTCGATGGAGTTGATAGCATACTGTATGGTTTGTGGTGGGATCTACTTGGTGGTCGCGACGGTAGTGCTGGACATGTTGGGTCGACTGCTCAATGTGAGCCAGGGTATGCCAGACGAATTGATGGAGTCCGTCAACCTTGGATGGTACTTGCTCAACTATGTCATGGAATTGCTGTTCTTTGTCGCGGTACCTACCCTGGCCTACAGCTTCTTTGCCGTCATTCTGCCCCTTACCGGGATTCGCATCGGTTTGGCCTTCGCGCTGGCGGCCATCGCCCTGGGGGCGGCCCCAGCTATCATCGGTCTGTCGGTCCGGCTGAAGTTGCCGATGCCGTTCTTGCTCTACTATCTGCTTGGTCTGTCCCTGAAACTGGCTGGACCACTGGCCATTATCGGATATCTCTACTCTCTATAGGGTGATTATGAACAACCTTGCCTCTTTCGCCGACGCCCGACGTCTTTTCCCTCACACCAAGAAGGTCGTCTACTTCAACTCTGCTTCATTCGGACCGTTCGCGTCGTCAGTGAAGCAGGCTATCGAGGCGAATCTCGAACTGCGTACCCGGGCCGAGCGTGATGACTCCCATGATGCCTTCAGCATTATCGATGAACTGCGCGGTACCTACGGCAAGTTGGCAGGGGCGAACAAGCGCGAGATCGGTATCGGACTTAACACCAGTCACGGCATCAATGTCGCAGCTTTCGGACTGCCGCTGAAACGAGGCGACGAAGTGCTCATCCCTGATGTCGAGTTTCCCGCAGCTGTCTACGTTTGGCGCACGGCGGCGGCGGAGCGAGGACTACGTCTGCGTATGATCAAAACGACCGACCGTTGCTTCGATATCAAACACTTGGAAAAAGCGGTGTCAACGCGAAGCAAAGTCGTATCGCTCAGTTGGGTGCAGTTCTTCAACGGCTACAAAGTAGATTTGGCCGAGATATCCGAGTTCTGCCGGAAGCATCGCCTGTATCTGGTCGTCGATGGGATCCAGGGGATGGGCGTCGAGCCGCTCAATCTGCACAAACTCGGCATCGATGTTTTCACGACGGGATGCCAGAAGTGGATGCTTTCGCCTCAGGGTTGTGGGTTCTTCTACATCTCCGACCGGGTGCGCGATCGGATTCGAATGCCCTTCGTGAGTTGGCTCGGGAGCGATTGGAAGATGAACTTCACCGAGATGTTCAAGTACGATCAGCCGCTTTATGATTCGGCTCAACGTTTCGAAATGGGCTACTACGCCACCCTCAATCTTCATGGCATGAAAGCTGCCGCGCGGATATTCACTGACTTGGGAATTCGCCATATCCAGAAACACAACTATGCCCTGAGTGATCGTCTGGCCAACTATCTGGAAGGCAATTCCTTCTACCGGATTACGTCCTCCATGGAAAGCCGCCACAGATCCAGCATTCTTACGTTCACTTGTAACGACTACAAGCAGTTGCATCGCGAGATTCTGAAGCAGAAGATCATCCTCGTGCAGCGAGAAGGCTCGATTCGTGTCTCTATTCACCTATTTAACAATGAAAAAGACATTGATCGGCTGACCGAAGTGCTCGATAGGTTTGCTCTCTCGCACAAGTGATCTATTGTCCCGAAGTGCGAGTAGTGTCGAGAGAGAAGATCTGATCGGCCAGCGCCAAGGCGATCACCCGATGGCCCCGACCGTTGAAGTGAATGAAATCGCTGCGGGCATCGTTGTAGAGGTCATTTCGTCGGTCGAAAAGACCGGCAGCATCGACAAACATCACGCCGAGACTATCGGCCAAATCCCGAACAACATGATTGTACCTCTGATGATAGCATACCGCCGGGTGGCTGGCCACTTCGATGCCATACGCCGGATGTGATGGCTGGGGTTCGGTCAGCATGATGGGCCGGGCGCCATCGGCCTTGATGCGCGCGCAGAGGTAGGCCAGATTCTCGCGGAAGTCTTCCAACCCGACCCGATAGACCGGAGCCGTGCGATCAAACAGAGAATCGGGGTGCGGTTCCGTTGCCGAAAGCAGCAGCTTCTTCAACAGACGGTACGAGTGTGACTTGGCTAGCGCATTCTGCAGCGAAATCACGGTCGGCGACGGAAACCGCTGGCGGTCGTCGGCGACTCCTGCCGCCGCCGCCCACTGATCATTCCAGCCGAACATCGTGACAACCACATCAGGCTCCAGTGATGACAGTTCCGCATCATAGAAGACTCGTCCCTGCCACGAGCTGTACCCCGGGATGCCGCCATTGATCACTTCGTAGTCTGATCCCAGGAGTGACTGCAGATGGCCAGCCACACTGGCGTCGTAAGCCACTCCCCAGCCGAACATGCATGAATTTCCCATAAGCAGGACCCGCCGGGCCTGTTTCTGGTCAGCCACTTCCGGACAGCGCAAACCACGACTGTTGATAGTGTATGTCTTGCCCTGGAAAAACTGCGAGCTGATAGTTTGATTGGGACGAAAACGCCAAAACAGATCATGATCCTTCAGGAACACATCCGGATAGTCGAGCGCTCGGTTGAGCACGAATAAACGGTTCTCGAAATAGCTGTCGGCGTCGCTTAGTCGCACACCAAATTCTATGGCCGATAGGAGCAACAAGATAGTGACGATTGACGCGACGACGCGGTACGCCAGAGAGAGACGAACATCAGACATAGCTGTAATATACGCTCGTCATTGAGAACGTGTCAGGTAGATTTACCGGCTCTAGGTTAGAAGAGGGAGTATATGAAAGGGGCCAGAGCTGAAGACTCCGTCAGAACAATAAGCAACGACATCAGGAGCAGGATGCCAAAAATAGGAGCCAACCACCATTTTTTTGATGTCTTCAGGAACTGGAAGAACTCGGACAAAATCCTTAGTCGCTCGAACATCTCGAAAGATAGGCTATGGGCTCGGCTCTGTCAACTCATCCGACTCAAACCAGATCACAGCTGATGTGCTCCAGAGGAAAGAATTTGGATTTGGACTCGCACAGTGGTATCAAGAGATGAGCGAAATCAAAGAAAGCGAAGCGGTCGCATGCCAACTACTACCCTCAAACAGGCCCAGATCCTCATCACGGGTGCCTCGGGATCCCTCGGCAAGCAGCTCGTTTGCGAGTTTCAGAAACATGGTACGCGTCCGATTATTCATGCTCGCGAAAGATCCGATACGAGCTTTGCCGATCGTTTCCAACTTGAAAAACGGGTGGCTGATCTCTCCCGCAATGATGACCTCGGGGCCTTGGTGGCGGGAATCGACATGGTCATTCACACGGCGGCGTGGGTGGACTTTCGTCGCGATCCCATCGAGCAGTTTGCGAGTATCAATACCGATGGCGCCGTCCGGCTTTTTCGGGCTGCCGCTGCAGCCGGAGCAAAACGATTCGTGCATGTTTCCTCGGTGGGGGCGATCGGGGCCGTGCGCCGCCGCCGATCAGGTCCCCGCTCGGAGCTCTCCACGGAGTCGATGAGCTTCAATCTGGAGTCGTTGCGCATCCCGTATCTCAACACCAAACACGCCGCCGAGACGCAGCTTCGGGAAGTTTCCCGCGACAGTCGGACCGATCTGGTAATAGTCAATCCCGCCATAATTGTGGCTCCTTCGGCCACCGGCGATGATCGCTCTCGGCTAGCCCGGTCCTTCAGTCACCTGGTTCTGCCTGACCTGCCCAACCGAGTCAACCTGGTCGATATCCGCGATGCTGCTATCGGCGTTATCTCAGCCTTGCGCCACGGGCGCCCAGGGGAACGGTATATACTGGGCGGTGACAACATCGAAGTACGTGAGCTCCTGCTCAATATGTCGGCCATTCTGGGCAAGATCCCCCACCTGGTCCGCGTGCCCCGAGGCGTGGTTATTGGCTTAGCCCGCGCAGCGCTCTGGTTCGGAAAAGTCAGTCGTCGCAAGAAGATCTCATTTTATCCGGGTATCGCGAGTATGCTGGACTACGACTGGGTCTACTCCTCGCAAAAGGCGCGCCGCGAGTTAGGCTATCGGCCGCGCGCTCTTCGCACCACGCTCAACGATCTCCTTAACAACGACTTTGTCGGATCCTACGCAAAACCCTGACTGCCCCTTCTGATGAGTTGTGAGGCGGCTAGGTATTCCCTATATTGTCCCGTCCGAAAAACCAAATAACTTATGAACTGCAGGAGACTGTAATGCGCAAGCTTGTTCTGCTCGTTTGCATCATGGTGACTGCGGCAGCGATCCTGCTGCCGAGCGATTATCACCTTCAAGCCGGAGTGATTCCCTCGTGGGAAGACAGTTCCGGTCGTTTTGGCTTCTGGCCGATCTCGAACGAGGTGTCCATCTACCAGAACCTCGACGACACCCGGGACAATCGGGGACGTACGCTCCAGATTGTCTCGATCAATTCCCTGCGCCTGTTCACGTCGTTCAATTTCGAGTTCACAGCCGACTACAACTACGGCCTTACGCCGGGCCTGAAGCGCGATCACTATGTCGAACTGTCGCTGGTCAAACCGCTCACGGGTATGGTGAGTCTCAACGTCCAGCGGGTGATCTCGACCTTTGAATCGGAGTCGATCAATCAGCTCGGCGTGCGACTTGTTTTCTGAGGCCGGATACAAACTTGCGAAACGGCTATCGGCGTCCTATTTTGCCATGGAGTTGACCAAACAGGAACCCGCAAAATGGGGCGCCCATGAAACGTCGCGAAATCGTCAA
>CAZHDS010000008.1:0-34743 GCA_964531495.1 uncultured Ignavibacteriales bacterium | reverse complement strand
CTTTCGAGAACTGGCGCTGGTCGTGGTGTTCGCCCTCCTGTGTTCCTTGTTGGTGGCGCTAACGCTTGTGCCGATGCTCGCCAGCCGATACCTGACGGTTCCGGCCGGCGGTCGCAGCGGCGAGGACCGCTTATCGCGCATGGGCAAGTGGTTCGAACGTCTCGAAGACCGCTACGCCGGCCTACTCGATATAGCGATGCAGCACAAGAAAATCGTTTTCGGCACTGCAGCCCTGCTGTTGATCGGAACGCTATTTTTGTGGCCGCTGTTGCCGGTAGAGTTGGCGCCGCAAACCGATGCTGATGAGATCGGCATTGACCTCGAGATGGCTCAAGGGACCAATATCGCCGTGGTCAATCGCTACCTGAGAGAGTTGGAGCAGATTGTGCGTGAGGTCGCTCCGATGGATCAGATCCTCCACATCACAACCCAGATTCATCCGGGGAATGCCGAAGTGGAAATCTCCCTGAAAAGCGCCGACGAACGCTCAATCAACAGTTTCGTTTTGGCCGACCGCCTTCGTCGCGAGGTCTCGGGCAAAATCCCAGGTGCGAACATCCGGGTCTCGGCGCAATCAGGGCTGTGGATGTTGCGTCGGTTGTTCGGTTCGGGTGGGGCCGAGGCGATACAAATTGAGCTCCGCGGCTATGACCTGGCGATGGCCGACCTTTTGGCGGCAGACATCAAACAGATTATTGAGCGCATCCCTGAGGTGGCCGACGTTCGGACCAGCCGACGCGAGGGAAGGCCGGAGCAGAATCTGATCATTGATCGCGAGAAGATCGCCAATCTGGGTCTGTCGGTGAATCAGATCGCACAGGTAATCAAGACCAATGTCGGCGGCAGTCGCGCCGGAGTCTTTCGCGAAGGCGGCGAGGAATTCCCCATCACTGTCCGCCTCCAGCCGAGAGACCGCCTGACCACCAGCGACTTGAGCAATATAACCGTTCGCAGCAGCCGCGGCGACTTGATTCCCGTGTCGTCGGTGGTGCAAACCCAGCGACGGCGCAGCCCAACGGAGATCCAGCGCATCGACGGGCAGCGTGTGACCTATATAACCGCCAACCTTGAAGGTGGCGCGGCTCTTGGGGATGTTGTTGAAAAACTGCAGAAGGCTGTCCATACGGTGGCTCTGCCCAAAGGATTCTCGGTCCTGTTCGGTGGCGAATATGAGGAGCAGCAGCAGGCACGGACCGATTTTCTCCTGGCGGTCTTTATGGCCGTTGTTCTCATTTACATGGTAATGGCGGCGCAGTTTGAAAGATTTCTGGATCCGCTAATCGTGATGGTTTCGGTGCCTTTGGCCATTATCGGTGTCGTACCCACGCTCTTGCTGACCGGTACGACGCTGAACATACAAAGTCTAATGGGTATCATCATGCTCACCGGCATTGTGGTCAACAACGCTATTGTCCTGGTCGACTATATCAATTTGATGCGCCGTGAGCGCAACCTCGATATCACCGCCGCCGTCCTGCAGTCGGCGCGACTACGCCTGCGGCCGATCCTGATGACCACGTGCACGACGGTGCTGGCGATGCTGCCGCTGGCGTTTGTGCTGGGAGCGGGAGGCGAGATCCAGGCAGCATTGGCGCGGGCGGTCATTGGCGGTCTGACAGCGTCAACCCTCATAACCTTGGTCATCATCCCGGTTGCATACACCAGCGTGCACAATCTACTAGATAGGGTCAAGATTAAGCAATCTAGCAGAAACTAACCACCCATCAGAATTATCTGAGGCCTTCAAAGTGAGATTTACTTCGACGGTTCACGCCGTTAGAGAATCTGATCCCTCGGGGGCATGATATTGCATAATCGTTTGTGTGACAACAAGATACGATCAATGGCGGAGGAGGTAGGATTCGAACCCACGGTACCTTGCGGCACAACGGTTTTCAAGACCGCCGCTTTCGACCACTCAGCCACTCCTCCGACACGCGACAAACTCACTCATTCGGACTCAATTGTCAAGATCTTTGAATCTCTTGGCCCAGATCCGAGAAATGTGGCGAACCGCCTCCGCCAGACACAACCAGGACACTAAAAGCAGAGTGTTCTGTCGAATATACGTTCGAAATACATTTGACAATCCGGCCTTTCTGCATTAACAAAGGGCGGACAATCCAAACTGAAAGAGTATTGACGAGGAAAGGAATGAAGTAATGTATCGCAAGAGTCTACTAATGCTATTGGCCGTAGCCGTAGCCGGAATGTTTGTAGGCGGCTGCTCCGATGATGACGACAACAACCCCACCGGAGGCAACAACACCCCCACCGCCCAGACCCCGTCGGTCGTAGAGACAATCACTGAGCTTACTGAGGGACCGCTAGTCACCAACCTGTCTCAGTCCGGTGATCCCAATGGTTATGGCAGCGTTGCTGCCGCATACATTGGCATGGCCAGCATGGCCAACGCCTGGATTACGCCACCTCCAACGGCATCAAAGGAAATCCTGCCTTCGCTGGCTTTGACCGATACGGTCACCTACACTTGGTCCGAAGGCGCACTGTCTATCTCCATGCTGTGGATTGAGACTGCTTCAGAGTACGTCTGGAAGCTCGTAATCAATGGTACTGACGGAACAGACGTATACGTGAACTTTGTGATGATTGAGGCCCACCAAGATCTCAGGGCACAAGCGGCTGGATGGAAATGTATGATCCCAGCCTAACCGGCGCGTTTCTTCGCTGGGAGTGGAGTGAGTCTGCCGGTGTGTTCACGATGACACTGACCGGTGTCGATGGTGTCGACACCTGGGAAGTAACTCTGGTAGTTAACGCCGATGGCTCCGGGTATGTTGAGGTCACCGACGGAACGGACTACTGGAAGCTCACCTGGAATGCAGCCGGGACCAGTGGAACCTGGACCGATGGGGTTGATTCCGGCGTGTGGCCTTACACCGGCTGATCAACAACCGACACATAGAATTGCTTACAACCCCGGCCGATAACGGTCGGGGTTTCTCATGCCTGATTCGTAATGCCCGATAACTCCAGCCATACCAGTGCCGTGGCAATGTTGTAGGAGGAGACGGTGTAACTTGGTCGCTGTCTATCTCGCCTGGGGGCCACCGTAGAGGCCGATATGCGAGATAGAACCGTCGGTGTTGAAGATCATCGAATCACCGGCGTTGATCGCAGGTGACTCAGCCTGGAGATGGTAATCCGTTTCCGAGATGAAAAGCGGATCCTCGCACAGATTGCCATGGAGGCTGGTTTGGTCCCAGATATCCTCGTAGTCGCCACCCTCATTGCCCCAGACAATATTGTGCGCAGAACGCCACTTGGCCCAGTCGCCATGATTCCAAATACCAACACAGGGACAGACCCATCGATCGCGCCAACCGTTTTTGGTCACGATGTTGTTAATGATCCTCCCCCGGCTTTCGGTCGACCAGGGAGCGATGCCACAGTTGCCGTTGTGATGAACGACATTGTTCGTGATATCCATAAACGCCTGGCCGGTGGCTATGATGCCCCAGCCGAGATTGTCGTGGACCAGATTATTCCGAGCGACCACCCAGGAGCTGCCAAAGGCGCCGATCCCCTTCCAGCAGCCACTGATATCGTTTCGATAGGCCTGACAGGTAGCGTCCCAGGTCACGCCAATCCCGGCTCCGCGGCCAGCCGCGATCTTGCAGTCAGTCACCAGGGCCGAAGCACCTCGATAGAGCGCGATGCCATCCCAGCCGTTGTTCTCAATGCGGCAGTCCTTTATGATCAACTCCGCGCCTTCGCGTCCGATGATTCCGCCAATCCCAACGATGACCGAGTCTATCTGATGCATGTTGTCGACAATGTCACAGCTGCGGATACAAATGACAGAGTTGCGAGCGACAATCCCAGCGTTGGTGGCATCGCCATTGGCATCGCGGCGGCCGCCGGTGACAGTCAGGTTCATGAGGATCGAGTTGCTTGAGTTCTCAAAGTAGATGCCATAGCCAGCGTTGGTCACCAGCCGCGTCGCCTCCCGGTCGGCACCGATTATTACGAGCGACTTGTCCTTGATACGAAAACCGTAACTGGCCGGAATTTCGGTCTGAGCGTCCTGGCAGTTGCCACAGAGCGGATCGGTGAAGAAGTGGCGGGTCGCCCGGAACTCCTTGCCGCCGACAAAAAGAGTGTCGCCATCGGACGCGTAGTCGATGACTGACTGCAAGTCTGAACCACGTTCCACAGTCCAGGTGGCTGCCTGACCAATAGACCAAGCCCACACTATCATCAATGATATCAGGATGGCGACGAGTCTCATGGCAATAATGTGCCATCTTGGCGCAGATTCGACAAGCAAAATCCGCCGTAAATGGTCTCTTTTGCCGGAGCAACCGTCTTGCCCTCAGCAGCACGGGGCACTATATTGGTATGATACATTTCAATTTACGGGGACTGACGTGCTCACTGCGGCCATCCTGATATCGCGCCAACCGAATCGCCCCCATGGCAATACACCCTGGGTACGAGCCCTCCAACGCGCTTTGGCGTGGGTTGCCACAAACAAGCTGAGTCTGCGGACTTCGATCGGGATGGCAACCTGGGAACTGCAGGTTTCCCTGGCCACGGAGTTGGCAATCCCGATGACAGTCGTTATTCCGGCGCTATCACCGGACGTCAGTGAGAACGAGGTGGCGAAGATTGTGCGAGACTTCAGGCTCGAAGGTCACCCGATCGTATTTGAGTCGGTCATTCTGTGTCAAGAAAATCCGAGCCGGCACGATCTGATGCAGGCCCGCGATCAAACTGTGGTGGCGAACGCTGACGTGCTCATTCCGATCGATGTGCGTCCGGATGGCACCATGGCGCGCTTGATCGAACAGAGGCTACTAGTGGACAAGAGAGTTTTCGATGACTTCCGTACTCGGGTACGAACCAAGGCCGTCAAGCATGCTTATCAAATGACCACCGACCAACTCAACCCGGAGCTCGCCCGACTCGGCACCGACTACGTGACCCACTACACCAGAACCGCCAACGGTCCCTGGCCCGGCGAGTCTATGCGCGACTACTACCGGGCGATTGTCCGGTCGGACTCTTATCCCCGACATGCCGCCGCCACGCTGGGTAAGATCATCGAGGAACGACGCATCGTGGGCAGCGCTCGCCACATGCCGAGGCACATCCCCACGGTCTCCTTCACCTTTTTGAGACCGGCGCAGCTGGTGCCTCTCATCCGTTGGCGCAGTCGTTACGGTCAGATGTCGTTCGAGCCGTACGGAGTAGCGATCAAGCACGAACAAGCAGTTAAGTTAGGCATCGTACCGGTCGAATACCATGAGCGAAGGAGCTACGACGGTGTTCCGGACGAATATGCCTGGCGTTGTCAGTCGGTCGGTGTGAAATCCGACTGGCGCAAGGAGAAGGAGTGTCGCTGCCGGGGCGATTGTGATTTGTCGGGTGTGCCGCCCTCGGAGATGCTTCTGCTAACGCGGTTTCGTGCCGAGGCAGATATGCTGTCGCACCACACCGGCATTGAGGCGATTCCATTCATCGACAAATGACTTGCCCCTGATCGACCGACGTCGCATAGTAAGCACTATGAATCGCTATCAGATCAATCGCTTCCGAAGCTCGAGCGACGAGAAGCAGTGCCCGTGGTTTGAGTCAGATGATATCAGAGACCTCCATCGTTCCCTGGTCGAATACCAAACTACTCCCCTGCATAACCTGACCGGTCTCGCCCAATCGCTTGGCATCGGTAGCGTCTTCCTCAAGGATGAATCCTCCCGGATGGGACTGAAGGCTTTCAAGGTCCTGGGAGCGTCCTACGCCATCTTTCGCTTTCTTAATCAATGGCTGGTGTCAGAGGGGCGGCCAGTACTTCCTGCTGTGGACTTCTATGGGGGCATCGCACGGAAGGTTTGCGATGAGAACCAGTTCACTTTCTGCACCGCCACCGATGGCAATCATGGACGGGCCGTGGCCTGGGTCGCTAGGCGATTGAAGCAGCGGGCAGAGATATTTGTGCCCGCAGGAACCGCACGAGCTCGCCTCAATGCTATTCGTGACGAGGGTGCCGGAATGCACGTGGTCGATGGTGATTACGACGTGGCAGTGATGCAGGCCGCCCGGGCCGCTGGTGAAAACGGCTGGCAGATAGTCTCGGATACATCGTGGAAGGATTATAAAGAGATCCCGAAGTGGATCATGGCTGGTTATCGAACTCTGTTTGAGGAAATTCACGAGCAACCGCATCTACCGGCCAAGATCGATCTGGTGATAATCCAGGTGGGCGTTGGTGCCTTGGCGGCCGCCGCGACCTGGTACTATCGTTGTTGCCACGCCGGCCCCCAACCGCTGCTGATAGGCGTTGAGCCAAACCAAGCCGACTGTCTGCTTCGTTCGCTGGCTCATCCTGAGGGCAATATGACGGGCGCGGCTGGTCCCTTGGACTCGGCCATGGCTGGTCTGAATTGCGGGACGCTCTCCCTCGTCGCCTGGCCTATTATTCGGGATGGCATCAATGGTACCGTTGCGGTATCAGACGAGTACTGTTTTGCGGCGATGCGAAAGCTATACTATCCGGCCCGCCCCGATCCTCGAATTACATCTGGTGAGTCAGGGGCAGCTGGCCTGGCGGCCTTACTGGCGCTGAAGAATGGCTCCGATCTGGACGTCTCCGGTCCAGTCCCAAGACTCGACAAAAACACAACTGTTCTGCTGATAAGTACCGAGGGAGATACCGACCCGATCGGATTCCGCCGCGCCGTACGTAACGATCGGTGACTCTTCCGGGGACACCCATCCCCCTACTTGAGCAGGATCATCTTGCGGGAGTCGGTGAGATCATCGGTGGTCAGTTTGTACAGATATAGCCCTGAGGCAAACTCGGAACCGTCCCAGTTGATCGTCACGGACCCGGCCGAAGCGTGACCGGCTACGTTATCGACCCTACGACCGACAATGTTGTAGATCGTCAGGTCATAATTGCCGGCGCGAGGCATGTCGAACGAAATCGTCGTCGAAGGATTGAACGGGTTGGGATAGTTCTGTCGGAGACTGAAGCCGCTCGGCAGTTGACCATCTTCATGATCGTCCACGTCGGTTGGAATCATACCACCATAGGCACTTACGGCATTCGCAGCCGCTCCGCGCAGATCTTCCTGACTGTACCCGGCGAGGAAGGCAAAGGCAATAGTATCGACCGCACCATTCGCGATGGCAACCGGTCCGGCCGCGATCGTTTGGTTGAGATCGTGAAAGCCCTCAAGGTAGGTACTGTCGGTGCTGGTACCATCCAGCATAGCCCAGTATTTTTCGCCCTCAGTAAAACCGTCACCGCTAGTGCCCCATGTGATCAGATCTACGGTGGCGGTGTAGCCGGTCGCCATGGGTCCTTCGAGGAGAGTAAGGCCCCGGTAGTGGAACCGTTCCGGACCATCATTGTAGGCGGTGTAGAGAATATTGCTCTGATAGTCATAGCCGCCGACATTGAGGCAACAGCTATTGACATCCCAATCGAGATACAGGCCGACGAAAAGATCATCGATGTCAGCGCCGCTGGTATTCTTGATCAGGTACTGCATAGCTACGAAATTGTCGTCGGGGGCCAGCTCCTCGGCATAGGTGAACTGCTCGATCTCCAGTCCGATGGGCAGCGAAGCCCGACTATCATCGAACCGGCAGTAGGTCTGTTGGTAGGCTGACGGACCGGGTTGGATCAACTCCATGGGGCCACCCGACAGAACATGGAAATCGCCATCAGGCTCGCCAGCTATATTGCGAACACCATCGGAGACTTGATTGGGAGCCGTGGCCAGCATCAGTCCGCATTCGTAAAGATCATTGGCGCCGCCTTGGAATGTGAAGCCCACGCCACCATCGGCATTGAACCAACCGCCGTTGCCCATTGAGTACGTACCAAAATTGGTAACTGTGAAATCGATGCGACCGGCGTCGTGAGTGACCCAGCTGCGGGTGGTCTGCGGTTCTATCGGGAGGAACAGCTTCGCCGCGGTGCTGTAGGAACCACTGCCGGTTATCGCAAGATCTACCGTGAGGATGCGTCCGGCCGAGACCGTATCAGATATCAGAAAACGCAATTCGTCATTGGTGCGTATGGTGCTGTCTTTGTCGATCGTACCGAATACGGCACTGCCGGTCACCACCGTAATGGATGGATCGGCCGCAGTGACCGAGGCGTTGATGCCATTGACACTCGTGCCAAGATTCTGTAGCTCCAACAGACCGGCGACAGTACCACCGGGGTATATCAGGCCTCGGTCGAAGGCAAATACTCTAACTTTCGGTTCAGCCGTAGCGGGAAGAGCATTGAGAGCTGCCATGCAGTCGATGAAGCCCCAACCGTAGGAGCTATCCGGGAGGTTATAGCCCATGTCGCGAGCACTCGTAAGAATGGCCGTCTTTATCTCATCAACAGTGGCATTCGGATTCTTCTGCCGCAGCAGCGCTACCAATCCAGACACGTGCGGTGCCGAGAATGACGTCCCCGACCACGCCCCGGAGTATGCTCCGCCAACGACGCAAGACCGTACACTTGATCCAGGAGCGACGACGTTCGGTTTCATGGCTCCGTTGCAGATCGATGGTCCCCGAGAGGACGAACCACTAATTGCCACGGAGTCGCCGGTGACAACCTCGACATTCCCCACGGCGAAGCAGTCGATCGAGTCTAAAGCGCGCATCGCCGGGTTGGCCATCGAGCGCCAGTCATCGCCGGCATTCCCGGCGGCAAAGATGTTGACGATACCGAGCGCCTCGGTAGCATCGATCATATCGAAGAACAGATTATCGCAGCCGATTCCATCGACGCCCCAACTGTGGTTGATAACATCGGGGAGATCATCGACCGAATTCGGATCACCATCCGGATCTGCGGCCCACTCGAAGGCATCGATTATGGCGGTCCCGCGAACATCAATCACGGCCGCCGAGATCCAGGTTGCCCCAGGAGCCACACCAACTGTGTCGCCGGCAGCATCATCGTGACCAACCATCAAACCCATCGTACCTGTACCATGGCTCTGACAGCCATAGCCAAAGCAGTCCGGCACATACACGGGAGTAGTGCTGGCACCTTCAATCGGGAAGAACCAAGCTGAGTTGTACTCACCGTCGTTCCCCTTCCAATTGCCCGTAAGGGCGGGGTGATCACCTTCGACGCCACTATCAAAAGAGCATACGATTCGTCCATTGCCGGTGTAATTGGCCGCCCAGGCCTGGTCGGCCTTAATAGCCATCAGGTTAGTGCCGATTGTCGCGGCACCCTGGGCGAGATCTGGCGTGTTGGCGATCTTATCGGGCGGTATCAGATAGACCCGTGGTACTTCATGGATTATTTCAATATCGTAACGTTGGGCGAGATTTGCGAGCGCGTCGGAGGAGACTTCTGCCTCGACGATATTCACTAGCCAGTGTCCCTTAATCGACGTCGCCTTGCCACCCTGTTCGAGCCGTCTCAGTTCAGTCAAGAGACTCTGCTGCGCCTGGCTATGACTGCGGCTCAGTCGATCCACCGCAAGACGATACCGACTGCCCCGGTCGGCGGCCTGTTTCTGGGCCGAGACCTTGAGTTGGATCATGTCTTCAACCGCCGGTAGCTCGATCCAAACCGGAACGAGTTCACCGGCAGCCTTGGCCGACAGAGTTGTCTTGAGACCATTGCTTAGCTCGCCAGCAGAGAGACTTGCCGATAACAGCAGTACTATCAGAAGAGAAAAGAGGCTCAGGGCTTTGTTCATAGATAGATATCTCCAGTTCAACGTACCATCGTTACAGCGCAACGTTGCTTCTTAGACGTATCAGTACGCCTATGTATCCATTGGGAGCGAATACCATGCCGGGGGCAAGCCGCCGGCGCTTCGAGGCAATGTCTTGTATACCAACATCATAGATCGTGGGTCCGATTGGCTTCGGAAAGCCTGGCACTTTCCTTTACATTATATAGGCAAGATGTTTCAGAACCTACCCAGAACCGCTCCCCCTTCTGTCGACGGGGGACTTGGTGGCAAAAACTCTTGTCCTACGCCAAGATATCGCCAAATTGGGAGGATGTAAACGGAAATACAAAGACGCCCGGAGAAGATCCCGACCGATAGGATATCACCATGACCAAGACCATAGACGATCTCGATCCCGCCACCATGCGCGCTATGCTGACTGACTTTGCCAAGAACTGGCTGGCCCATGATGGCCTCTGGTTCCAGGCGGTGGAAAAAGAGTCCGGGATGGAGACTGCGATCAAACTCGACACTGAGGCCTGGGAACGATTTACGGTCATCGAAGCGCGACGGATCATGAAACTGCATGGAATCGAACAGGGTAGTGGCCTAGAGGGTTTGAAAAAGGCGCTCGGCTTTCGCCTGTACGCGGTGCTAAACGAACAGGAGATCCGGAACGAGACGGGTGATTCGTTTGAGTTCTACATGGTCGATTGCCGGGTTCAGTCGGCGCGCTGCCGAAAGAATCTACCGCTGTTTCCATGCAAGTCGGTCGGGATTGTCGAGTACGCTGGATTCGCGAAGACTATCGATCCACGCATCAAGTGTGATATCATCGCCGCTCCACCGGATCCCGAGGCAGGCCTGGACTTCTACTGCGGCTGGCGCTTTTCGATTCAGAAGTGACGCACGTCCTTCGTCCGGAATGTCCGCTACAGTAACATCCCCGAAAAATAGATTGCACGCTCTCCGACCGTGTACTATCTTAGGCTTACAACACCTCCATCCCGCCTGATAACGCAGAGGCGGATGGAACATCTTACTGTGCGCCAATGAGCGGACAGCTTGGTCAAGGACTACAAACAGGAGCATTGTTATGTGTTCAAGCAAACTGGTGGGGATTGTAGTACTATTGCTTCTTGTCGTCCCTATCGCTCACGCCGCGGATGCGGATCGGGATGGCATCGAGGATTCGGTTGACAACTGTCCTGATTACTGGAATGCCGATCAATATGATGCCGATGGTGACGGCATCGGCAACGTCTGCGACGAGTGCACTGACTATGACGGAGATGGATACGGCGATCCCGGCTTTCCGACCAACACGTGCCCCGAGGACAACTGTCCCGGCTATGCCAATCCGGACCAACTCGACACTGATGGCGACGGAGTTGGCGATACGTGCGAAGCAATTCCATGTGGAGACTGGGACGGGAGTGGAGATTATATTATGGATATCGCCGATCTGATTTGGGCCGTCAGCTATTTTTTAGGAGGGCCGGCACCGATCTCAATGGGCGCCGCCAATGCCAACGGATGCAATGGCGTGGACTTCCATGACATGATATATGAGTTCGGTTTTATGTCGTCGGATCCGCCCTGGCGATGTGACGACGTGGCCGCTTGCCCGGCGGTTCCGATCGGCGCCATTAGCCTCGACCATACTGACGGCCTTGTAGGACCCGACACCATCCCCACTGAGCAAACGGTGACATTCTATTTGCGCTTCACGGGCCATCCCTCGGAGAAAATGATTGGCATGGCCAACGGGTTTCGTGTCCACTCCCCGACGGGGGCTGAGTGGTCAGGTACTGAAGCCAGGGAACTGATCGACATGGGGAGCACAGCACCTTGGGGCGGATTCGATTTGTTGCACCATATCCGCCGGTTTGGGATGACAGGATCTGGCGCGGACTCAATTGGCCTTACCTATTACAGGATGTCCGTGGGTGGTCTTCCGGCGGGATTTGACTCCGTCACCCATTCGATCGAGATCGGACCGATACCCAACGAGTACTCTGGTGGCGAGATTTGCCTCGACTCCTGTTGGTTTCCACCGGGGGGCAGTTGGGTTTGGGGAGCGATGTGGTTATACGATGATGCTCCGTTTTCACCTTCCTGGGATGGACCGCATTGTTTCACGATATTCAATTGCTGTGTTGTTCGTGGCGATATCAACAACGACGGCTCTGACCCCGACATCGCAGATCTGATCTACATGGTCACCTTCATGTTCCAGGACGGGCCTCCCCCGCCGTGCATGGCTGCTATCGATATCAACGGCGACGGACAGCCTGAGCCGGATATTGCCGATCTGATCTACCTGGTGACCAATATGTTCCAGGACGGTCCCCCACCGGCAGCCTGTCCGGAGTAGTTCCTTTCTCGCCCTGAGGGGAGAGCAGACAAGACACACGTATCTCGGGTCTCTCGTCAAGGCGACTCGGAGACCGATCTTGCCATGCCTTAGATTCACTTTGACTTGGGAACCTATTTGCCGTATAACTATTGATATATGTGTATATGCCCATGTGGCTCAATCGGTAGAACAGGATCGCATTAGCAATGGACGACGCTCTATTTAGCAAATCATTCAAGGCCTTCGGAGACCCCTCCCGCCTGAGAATCCTGCGCCTGCTCGCCAAGGCCGAAATGACTGTTGGACAAATAGCCGACAGCGTCAGCCTGGCCCAGCCGACGGTCAGTCGGCATCTATCCCTTCTGCGCGACGCCGGTGTGGTCACCAGCCGCCGGGAGGCTCAGCAGGTCTTCTATAGTCTCAACAGACAATCGATCGAAGACTGCTGTTCCGGCTTCTGCTGCTGCCTTAAGATTGTACCTACTCTGAAGAAATTGGGTAAAACGAAGAAATAATGGCTGGACATATATTTTTTGGGAACTTATATTGCCATATGCGCATATATAAATATGCACATGATAAGACAAGCGACCTAAACTCTAACAGAGGAGTACCAGATGAGCAAGCAGATTGGCCAGATCACCTTCACCGAGACCGACGATGGTTTCCGAGTCGACGTCAGCGGCAAGACGCTCAAAGAGATGTGTGCCTGTGGTTGTATGCCGTTCTTCGGCGGCCATGGGTTCAGCTCCGAGTGTTGCTCGCCAAAAGGGTCGGGGTCCGACTGCGGCGACGACAAGAAGTAGCTGGCGGTGAAACGACCGGACAGAATCCCCGCCTTTCGCGGGGATTTCTTCTTTTGCTCCCTCCTTCACACCCATACCAACCCACTATTTGCAAAAAAGGAGGGTTTGGCCAATTTTCGGGATCCTTGCTCGGGAGGATCTGTTATCAGTTATGACGTGTGTCGACAGGCACTATTAACGCGATAACAACATACTGATTACTCTAAGGAGACAACATGCCAGTACGTAAAGCAAATGCCGAGTGGAAGGGTGACCTGCCCAAGGGAAAAGGAACTATGGCCTTTGGATCCGGCGCCTTTGAAGGAGCTTATTCTTTTGGCTCACGATTTGAAGAGGGCACCGGCACCAACCCGGAAGAGCTGATAGCCGCCGCCCATTCCGGTTGTTTCTCGATGGCTCTGTCGCACGGTCTGGCTCAGGCCGGACACACGCCGACCAGTGTCAAGACCGAAGCCAAGGTCCATCTGGACAAAGTCGAAGGGGGCTTCAAGATCACCAAGAGCGTCCTGGTTTGCGAGGCCGTCGTTCCTGGCATCGACAAAGACAAGTTCATGGAGATCGCCAATGGGGCCAAGGCGGGTTGTCCTGTTTCACAGGCTCTGGGTGCGATTGAGATCGAGCTGGATATTATTCTGGCCGGTTAGATACCTTTGAGAACTTGGGGGGGCTTCAGACAATTCGGACATGAGATGTCAGAACGCACTAGACAGGTTGTGCCTTGGCTAGCAGGTCTCGGCACTTCCGCTCTTCTGCTTGAATGCCAGCTTCACGGGCGAGCTTAAAAGCCTTCTCAAGATAGATCCGAGCCTCGTCGTAGAGATGCAACTGGGACTTCAGTTCCCCAATCTTCGTGTTTGAGAAGATCTGGCCCTCCAGGTACTCTGCCTTCGATGCGACTTTGAGGGCTCTCTTGTAGTGTTCGTACGCCCGATCCTGGTCGTCTCTAGCCAGATAGACATCACCTATCGTAATATGGAACTCTGACGCATACCCTTCCTCTTGAGAGTTGTTTTCCTCAAGAAGATCAAGTGCCTTCAATGCGAAGTTGAGTGCCTTTTCTACATCGGAGATCTTCAGGCAGATATCGGCAAAGTTATTATAGCCTATCGCCGTCCCAAATTTATCTCCCAGGGCCTCGTACATCACCATTCCTTTTTGGAAATATGCCAGGGCCCTGGGATAGTCCAGAGCGTGATAGTACGCAAAACCGAGCCCGTAGCAACTGGTGGCAGTGTTCTCATCGTTCTTGTCCATCTCAGCTGTATCCAAAGCAAGATGATAGTATCTTAGTGAGTTGCCGGAATCGCTTAAGCTATGATAAGCCCGCCCCAGCGCCTTGAATACGAGAGTCAATCTCTCGTTGTTCTTGAGTTTCTCGAAGACAGCGCGAGCTCCGCGGAAGTTCCCTACGGCTAGCTCTACTTCCCCTTGGACCCAGGCGACATTTCCCATAACTCGTAGGGATTCACCGATTCCAAAGTCATAACTAAGCGATTTCGATAGATTGTAGGCCTCTTCGATTTCACTACTGGCCTGATGGGGATCTGAGATATAGAGCTCTCTTGCTGAGTCAATTAGGGAATCGATCTTTTCACGTATGGCTGTCGCATCATCCCGGACAGTTGACTTCTCGTCATTCGTTGTAGGATCCATGATTAGTCACCCATGAAAGAGTCTATCAGGTCATATAGATTGGCCTATGGTCCTCCTTGTTCTATCGGATTCAAAGACCGTATCATTAGCGCTTGACCAGCCCGTGACCCTGCTCTCAGAGTGTCCGGATTGTCAGTATATGTCAGCGACGATGGCGTCAGCTTGACTAAAGACATCTGTCACTGTCCAATTGAGTCGGGACTTTTGCGGTCTCTGACATTCCTTGTCGGCGGTGGGCGCCAAAACGAATCCTGCCCACCTAACCTAGAACCTAAGCGGGACTCGATTGGGTTTCGTTCCGCCTACGGATAACTTATTGCGTGACAAAGCACTACGTGACACTTCAGGAGAAGAGGAACCTTTGGCGCCCTTGTGACATCTAGGGGTGTTGCCATATGGCAAGTTAACCCGAGAGCTAATGGAGCATTATATGAGCCGGATAAAGATCACTGATCTCGAAGACGGTCTGCACGCCGACCCCGGCGCGATGGACGCCAGCGTCCGCTTCTGTTGTTGTGGCTACCCCATCCCCGAAGGTAACAAGCGAAATGACGATTGTTGCTGTAAGGACGATGTGGGTTGTTCGTGTGCGGAGGGCGTATAGAGTATAGTCTCTGACGATTACCACGAAGGACGAGGTCTCAGGCCTCGTCCTTTTTTTGTGCCTGCGCCTGAGGTCCGTTTAGAACTTCGTCGGGGTACTCAACTTTGGGGGTGAAGAGTCCTAGGTACCGTTGATACCATTTCCACGTCTTCTTCTGTACTTTAAGGTACTTTTTGATGCGTTTCTCGCGCGCGTGGGAGACGGCATCGAACTTTTCGATCCGCAACAGCATGATCTCAATCGTCTCCCGCTTCTCGAGGGCGGTGCGCAAGACATCGTAGTCTTTGAAGTTGAAAACGGCCTGAACGATCGGCTCAAAGAAGATCATGGTTTGAGCGCCGATGAAGTTGAGTGGCTTGACTGACTCCAGAAACATTATGGCCGGAACCGCCATGCCGCGATCGACAACTTTCTTGGCGAGCTTGTCGATGACGGCGTCCTCTTCGTCCGGGAGGATCTTCTCGCCTGAATTGGGTAGATCCCAGTTGCCCTTAAAAAGGCTCATTCGTCCGCCTTGGTCTCGGCTTCGGCGCTACTTACAGCACCTTCAGAGGCAACGGCTCGTTCGATCTGGCTTTTCACAAATGCGGTTACCTCGTCCTTGTTATTCCAGAACATGACGTACAGGCCTCGGAAATTCTCCATCCGCGATGGCTCCGCGAACGGTGAAAGCAGAACTCCGTTCTTGTCAGCGTAGCAACTGCGATATTGTGACCACGGCTTGTGGAGTTTCTGGGTCGTAGTTCTGATGAAGACCCCTTCGTCGTCGAGTTTGTAGTGGGTCGGAAAGTAGAACTTCGCCAGCGACAGCATCATCACGACCATGGCGAAAACCGCAAACCAGCGCGACTCGGTCGTGTACAGAACCACAGCCGATACGACAAAGATGAAAATGGTCACCAGAATCGTCACCCATCGGTGACGCTTCATCGGATGAACGGTCCATTCCAGTTCGTTTGCAGTCATGCTCAGGTGTTGCTAACTTTGCTTTGCCGGCTACTTCTCGTTGGGGTCGCGGTAGCGCTCTTTTTTGACCTTTTCCATCATGTCAATGAGCTCCTTGGGCTCAAAGACTTTCTTGTCTATCAGCACGCGCACCAGCGCTTCCTGGGACAGGTTGTTGGAGAGTGCCAATTCCTCGTAGGAAACGTCGCGCTCCTTACCATTGACGATCATCTTCAGAGCTACTTTATTGTCAGTCATGAGGGTGCATTCCCGTTCATGCTTTGCGGTTTGATTTTCAATGGAATGAATATACGCAATCCCATCGGCGAAACAAGAGGCTCAGGATTTTATTCGGTGGTGCCGCCGGAGGCAGAATCTGGTGCCACTTCGACCAAGAGCGTGGCCATGCCATCAGCGATGCGATAGAGCGGCATTTCGATGTTTTCGCGATTTGGCCCGCAGGTGATGAGGCCAGAAGCTCCGACGTGTCCCCTGGTTGCGGCCAGCCGCTGGACCAGTGTCGCGCGCGAGATATCACCGGCCTGGGCCGCCCTAGCCGCCAGACGTACGGCATCGTAGCCGAGGCAGGCCAGCCGCGAGGGCTGCTGACCGTAACGAGCGTCATAGGCCACGGCGAATTCGAGATACTCGTTTGAGCTACTCACGCCAAGAAATGGCGACGGGGCAATCGCCCGGCGGGTGACGTCATCGCCCAGGCGATAGACAGCGTCATCAGCCCAGCCGTCCGAACCCAAATAAGCGCCATACACTTTGTAGAACCGTACCTGCGGCAGCATCAACCTCAGCTGCTGGGCCTCGCCGGGCATGTAAAGGCAATCAACCTGAGCCGGCACACCATCGGGGTCGAGCGTATCGCCATCAGGCGTCACAAAGAATGTCGAATCGGGATGGTGACCCAGAATAATCGACTTCAGATCGCGAATATAGGGGCCAAAGTCCTTGTCGCGTGAGCGATAGTACTCCACGCCGATCACCTTGCCGCCCAGATTCTCAAATCGTTCCGCGAAAGCACTGGCCATCCGCAAGTGATCTGAGCTAGTCGAGGTTATGATTGCGGCAGTCTTAGCCGCCAACTGCTCGACGGCGTACTCGGCCATGCGGATTCCCTGAAGGCCAATATTCGGCGAAAGCTGAAAGGCACTCGGTGCGGGTGCCGTCAGACCAGCCTGGGTAGCCGCTGGAACGATTAAGGGCAGATCGCCACAGGCAAGCGTAGCGGTGGCAATTGCAGCCGCCTCACTGGTGAGCGGTCCGATAGCCAGCTTGACTGAATTGGAACGGCTCAAATCACTAATGATACGAGCAGCATCGAGAGCGTCACCATGGGTATCGTGGCTGGTAAGCTTGATCCGCAATTGATCCTGCTCCGCAAGCATCTCGGTAGCGACGATGGCACCATTCTGAATGTCATCGGCCCATGATTGCAGCTCACCGGTAAACGGCAGAACCAGGGCAATCTCGAACTTGCTGCGGCGTCGCTGTTGAGCCACGTCGGAAGCTGTCGAGGGATCGACTTCCTCGCCGCACACGGCCAGTAGCCGCCCCGCGCCCTCCAGATCATTCTTGGAGGTCATGGCGGCGGCGGCCAAGCGAATCATGGGACAGCGCTTGCCCGGCGGTAGGGCCCCGAAATCATCGGGCTGCAGGGAAATCAGCGTGGCATTCTCAAAAAGGGACTGCAGCGACGTGGAGATCAGCCGGTCAAGGCGGCTGTCTTGAGATAGACGATAAGCTTCCATGAACGAGGCCAAAGCCGGATCCCCAGCGCTATTCCGATAGAGCGTATTGGCCAGAAAGAAATGCGCGTAAGCGATCTCAGGCGCCTTCGGGTAGAGCACCACGAAACGCTTAAAAGCAACCTGGGCGGCACTCAAATCACCCAGATAGTACAGAGCCTTGGCTCGATGAAAGAGAAACAGATCAAGGTTCGGCGACGATGGAAAACGCCCGCTGAGTTCCTCAAATGCATTGGCGGCCCGAAACCAATCCCCTTCACCCATCAAGCGCCGACCGCGGGCATATAAGGCTACCGCCTCATCATCATCGACGATGACCTCAGCGGTAATCGCGGTCGCCATCAGAACGACCGCTAACAGAACAGTCGAGAGCCCAGGCCGTAACAACATCAAAGCGAGTACTTCCCGAAGTCTTCAGGGTTGATTCGTTTCAGGCGTTCTCGCAAACTCTCAGGATCAGTCGGCATCCGAGTCTCCGAGGTACTACCGGTCTCACCAATTTCCGGATTGAGCAGATCCTCGTTAAGATAGATCTTAGCCTCAGTCTTGAGCGCCAGAGCAATTGAGTCCGATGGGCGGGCGTCGATTTCGATTCGGCCGTTATCGGCCTCAAGCAGAATGCGAGCATAATAGGTCTGCTCGCGCAGCTCGGTGATCTCAACCCGCTCAACCCTGAAGTCCATGGCCTCGATGACATGCATGAGCAGGTCGTAAGTAAGCGGCCGCTTGGAGGTCACCCCCGAGAGCTGCATGGCAATACTCCAGGCCTCGGCATGACCGATCCATATCGGCAACACCTTGTCAATGCCGATCGGCGATAGTATCACCACCGGAGAATTGGTGGTCATATCCATCGCCAGACCCTCAACTGTAGCTTCAAGCATGGCCATTTGTTAAGACTTCTTCACCACCCAGAGTTTGAGATCAGCCGTGACCGACTTCTCGATCTTGATCGGCACCGTGTAGACACCCAGGACCTTGATCGGGCTCTCCAACTGAATGGCGCTCTTGGAAATCGTGACGCCTTCTTTGGCCATCAGCTCCAGGATATCATGGACACCCACGGAACCAAAGACCTTGTCTTCTTCGCCCACCAGCACTTCAGCTGATAGCGACAGTTTTTCGATCCGGTCTTTGACCTTCTCCGCATCGCGACGGCTCTTGCGGTCACGCAGGTCTTTCTGCTTGGTCACCTCACCAATCGCCTTGAGATTGGCTTTGGTGGCCGGAATAGCCAGATTGCGAGGGATCAGGTAGTTGCGGCCGAAGCCAGCCTTGACGTCAATCGCCTGGCCAGCCTGCCCAACATCCGGAACATCCTCTCTCAGGATCACTTTCATCTTAGAACCTTTCTATTTTGTTCGCAACAACTTTGTCCTATTCGAAAGGGTCGTACCCAGCGGGTACCAAACCCCACGAGCCGACACCCAGCCGCATGATCATCCTTCCGCCTGCTCACGCAATTCCGTTCTGAGACGCCAGTCGAAAAAGCTGTCCAGAAAACCAAGCATGGCCGCAATCGCAAAGCCAACCATCTGGGTCAGGAGCAAGAGCACGTAGAACAGGATTTTCATTCCGGTCGACAGCTGCAGCCTCTTGAGGTAATAGCCCACCAGGGCCAGCCCCGCGGCGCCATAGTAAACCGCCATGATAGCCAGGATGTTTCGCCCCACGAGTACTATCGTTTCCCCGCCCAAGGTGTGGGCACCGATGGCAAAGATGAGTACCGGCGTGAAGTTGAAAGGCACCCGCCAGCGCTCAAACCTGATCGCGAGACCCAGCTCGGGACGATAGCGATCGGCCCACCAGCTAAACAGAAGGTAGCCTAGGGTGAATTGCATCAAGGTACTCAAAATAGTGAGAGCCGGCATCAACTCGATCACGAAGGTGAACATTCGCTGCATGGCAACGGTGTTGTCCGCAATCTGCTGCTCGCTGTAGCCGAATGAAACCATCATACGATTCAACTCAGTAATGGCGGCCTCAGAGGCAGTGCCGGCGGACGCGATCAATTGTGACCAGACCGATCCGAACTGGGCCGTGAATAACACCACCACAATCAGAGCACCAGCAATATAGGTGTTTCTGGGTGACAGCCCACGGGATGTGAAATGGCCGATAGCCATCGCCCCCCCAAGAACCATCGCCAAGCCTGTTACGATGTGCCAAATCATGCTCCAGCCCGTCACCGAGCCAGCGATCACGAGGGCCACCAGTCCGGCCACAGCCAGCGTTCCATAGTCACCCGACAGGGCTACCCGGGCGAGGGCATAGTACGCCCATATCGCCACGAATAACACAGCGACTGCCAGACCCAGACTTAGCAGAACAGCAGCTTCACCGCTCGGTTGCACAAAGCTCAGCAGCGCCAACAACGGCAGCGCTGAAGCCAGCATCCAGGGGCGGCGAGTGCGATCGGCCCTATTGATCGGGATCTCAGCCATCAAACTCGAATGAGTATTATCAACGGAAAGATTCACTCTCGAAAGCCATCACTGCAATAATGCGAGCCCGTTTGATAGCACGGGTCAACATTCGTTGATGCACCGCACAGTTGCCGGAGATACGACGCGGGATGATCTTCCCCCGCTCGTTGACAAAACGACGCATTATCCGTTCATTCTTGTGATCGATATAGTTGATCTTGTTCTCGCAGAAGCGACAGATCTTCCTTCTTCTGAATCCGGGCATATTTGTTATCCTCGTATATCGTATTCAAAAGGACGACTAAAGCTCGTCCGCTTCTTCGGTACTTTCGGCAGGACTGTCACCAGTCGGTTCGGCGGCCTTCTTCTCAGGCTCTTCGGCTACGGCGGCAGCAACTGGCTCTTCGGCTGGAGCTTCGGGGATGGCTGGGGTCTCCGGAACAACTTCGGCGGGTGCTTCAGCTACCGCAGACTCACGACGGCCAACCGGACCGCTGGGGGCAACCGGCTTTTCCGGTTCAGGACTCGCGACCGGCCTAACCGGCCTATGTGTGTCCGCCAGTTCTTCCGACTCCTGCCCACCGCTGGTGCGCTCCTCGACATCGCCATCAAAAATCGTTGTCAGCGAACGCAAATACGCTTCGCCGAGACGATAGTGGCGGTCCAGCGGTACCAGCGCGGCGACTTCCGACTCGAACAACAGGCTGGTGTAGTAAGCCTGATTCAGACCTTGAATAGCATACGCCAAGCGGCGTGTGCCCATCCGATCTTCGTGAATGAGTTTCCCACCATTGGACTTGATAAGATCGATCACGTCATTGACTTGACGCTCGATAGTTACATCGTCGGTTTGGGGGTTGATCAGGAACGTAGTTTCGTAGAGGCGCATTCAATATCCTTCCTACGGACGTTGGTTAACAGTCAAACGGCGCGGCTGCGGATATTAGGCTACAACCGAGCAGGGCTTACATTATATTTTGACATCGCCAACTCGAGGCGATGATCTATAGCGAATAGAACCGCGTCGGTCGCGGTCGCGAGCATCCGGTCAACTTCTTCTAGCTCGTCTTCAAAGAACCTTCCTAAAACGAATTTGGCCCTATCGACATTATCGGGGACCGGGCCTATTCCCAAGCGCAAGCGGGGGAAATCCTGGCTTCCGATCGACTCGATAATCGACTCAAGTCCGTTGTGACCACCTTCCGATCCACCGCGCCGGAAACGAATCGATCCCAGCGGAAGGTTGAGGTCATCAACCACGACCAGCATCTCGGACAACTCGGCATCGGTTTCATCCAAAATGCCTTCAACTGCCCAACCGGATCGATTCATCAGCGTGTTCGGCCACACCAGTTTCACCGAACCGGTCTTGTACCGGCCTGTCGCACGACGGTAGTGCTCACGATCTGGCTCCAGCCGGGCCTTCATGGCCTGCGCAACGCGGTCAAGCAGAGAAAAGCCGGCGTTATGGCGCGTACCAACATAAGCAGCACCGATATTTCCGAGGCCAACGATAATCAAGAGCATAAACAGCCGCCTTCCGACAGCCAACGATTATAGGGCCGAACCTATGATATGTCAAGGGGTTATTTGGTGGCACAACCACCCCTTTTGAGCTATCGGGATGCTTGAGGACCTGAGAATGAACTACCCCGTTCAAGTGGCATAGAAAGCGGGAATGCCGCTCCCAGCAAGGGATCACAGCAGTTCCTGCTTGCCCAACCGGGCTGCTTGATGTTTCTTGCTCACAGAAGAGAGTTCGTGCCCGGAATATGTGAAGAATGGGGATCGTTATGAGATATATCGGATGCAGCATTGCCATGATGCTGTTGATAGCCATGTCCGGCTGCAGTGATGGGACTTCGACCGTGAATGGATCGAATCCTCAATTCGAAGCGTCGGAGGACTTCAGATTCGCCTACGAGGTTAGCGCCCAAACAGAGCTCGGCTTGGCTGCAGTTTCGGGTTCAATCGACATCGTCGGTGTGCCCGGCCTTGACTCAGTGTACATAGAAGGCACTAAGCGCGTTGTCTCCAGCGTTGGCCAAACAGATGCCGATAATCGCTTGGGCACTCTGCAAGTCTTTGCCCTGAGCAACAGTGGAGATTTTTCGATTGAGACTGATCTGCCCCAGAATACCGAGGGACGACAGTATCTGGTCGACTACGAAATCCGGATGCCAGATGATCTGTCGCTCGTGATCAGCCAGGTCGCCGGCTCGGTGGAGATTGACTCGATGCACAATTCCGTGACTCTGTCCAATGTGACCGGTGCGGTGGATCTATCTGATATGGCTGGCAATCTGGCTGTCAGTGTTGTTACCGGCGCTCTGGATGTCTCGTGCGAAGTGCCAGCTGGCGGGATGGTCAGTCTGACGACTGTCACGGGACGACTGTCATTGACTATCCAAACCAGCACCTCGGCCAATCTTCAGGCCAACACGGTCACCGGCGGAATCGGCGTGTACAATCTTGCCTTGAGCAATGCCGTGATACAACCTCACCACGTGTCGGGGGTGCTGGGTGTGGGCAACGGCTCCATCACCCTTTCGGCGACAACTGGTAACATCAGCGTGACGGGCATCTAACTGCCAAGTGTCGTTAGCGGGACCCGCTGTGATGATCGCGGGCCTTACAGCGCCGCGTTGGCTGTGGAATGGCCCAAAAGACGGAGGATTTCCTTGGAGACCTCTTCGATCGCGCGATGCGACACGTCAACCGTCTGCCAACCCCTCGACGCAAACAGGTCACGGCAGAAACGGAACTCCTTCGCCACGGCATGTTTGTCATAGTAGTCTTGCAGACTGCCCTTACCAGATCTATCCAGGAACAATGATCTTTCCTGCCGCAACTGCGCCAGCTGCATCGGATCCATCAGCAGACCGACGATGTTTTCCGGCTTGACCAGTTCGAGTCGAAGCAGGAGGGCTTCAGTGATGACGGCGTCCCGCACGACCGGGATGTTGGCTACGCGCAGGCCATAATTGCAGGCCAGATAGACCGAGATCGGCGTCTTGCAGGATCGTGACAGCCCCAGCAGGACCGCATCCGCCTGGTCGATCTGCGAACCACGACCGTCATCGTGGCCGACCGTGAAACCTATCGCATCGACTTTGCGGTAATATCGGTCATCGATAATCTGGAGAATGCCCGGACGATAGTTGGGATGCACACCGAGGAATTTTGAGACTGTCTTTACCATCGGTTGCAGGATATGCAGGTGCAGAATGCCTCGATTGGTGAGATGCTCATGCAGATAGTCGCTGTGTTTCTCGGAAATCATGGTGAACAGCACCAAATGCTCATCATCGATCTCACTTAGTACCCGATCAACATCCTTGATAGTACGCACTTGCTGATAGGTTTGCTCCAGGATGAAATCTACGTCGGATTTGTCATACTGAACCAGCACGGCATCCATGAGCCGTTTGGCCGTCCCGCCGGTACCATCGGAGACGATAATGATCCTCTTGATTTCACTCATAGGCTGTTCTGCTCTCCCGAGACCGTGACGAGTCTTACCAATCTGAATGGTGGGGCACCAACGGCCCGTTGTCAAGCTTGACCTGCCTGAGCCTGTCCGCCTTTTCGGTTGGCAACTTGTTGGCGGCGTACTGCGGACAATTCTGCCCGAATGGATTCCCGCGCACGCGGGAATGACTACCGTATGGTATGTGGGGTGAACCGGCGATCATCTCGCAATTCCAAACGGCTGTCTTTGTGGTGCGCTGATCTCTTGCCGCCCACTCGAACTATTGCACCTTCCGAGTCCTACTCCACAATATCCCCTATCGTCCTCCCGCCCGTTATTGTCATCCCCGCATTCTCCGTCATCCCCGCCGCCCCCGTCATCCCCGCCGCCCCCGTCATCCCTGCCGCCCCCGTCATCCCTGCCGCCTCCGTCATCCCCGCGAAAGCGGGGATCCATTTACGCTAACTCGTGCGTCAAATCGCGCCATTTCGGATTCTTCGATTCGATCAGCTCAATCTTCCACTCACGATTCCACTTCTTGAGTTGTCTCGCGCGCACGATAGCGCCTCGCATGTCCACGTGGACCTCATAGTACACAAGTCGGTGCACACCATACCTCTTTGAGAAACCATCGACTGCATTATTCTTGTGTCCATCAATGCGTTTGGCCAAGTCACTGGTCACGCCGATGTACAGCGTGCCGTTCGAGTGTGTAGCCAATATGTAGACACAAGGCACCTTCAAGGCTAGTGCCTTCTCACCTTGACCGGCCCACCGTCACTCGGAACCTTGATCATGTGTAGGTCTCCTGAGCCAGATTGGCGCAAGGACTGTGTCTTGAGGTCCCCCACTCTACCCAACCTATGATCAGATATAAAGCGCAGTGTAGAATCCTCCCGAAACATGTAGCAACACTGGATCGAACGGCCTGAACCTGGGATAAGGTCGAGACTGTGGATATCTCTTATAGCGTCTGGGACAACACGGATCCTAACAGCCTGCGTCTCACCTCGTGAAGCAGGGGAAAGACCAGCTCTTGGCCAACCTACGATTCTGCTGTTCCTACCGTTAACTTCGAGATCGCAGCCACTATAGATGTCTCTCAGAGCAGTGAGAAAGTACGTCACTGTGGACGTGTCTCCGATTTGAAATGGCGGTACTATACTGATCTCATGGCTGAACAACTTCCACTCCTGAGGATCGGCTTCGTATCGCTGTATCATATGGACTGAGTCCTTGTCAAAAAAGGTGCACTCAGGCGGATGGCCAAATGAGGGTTTGTCCTCTGCCTTGCCAAGGAACATAAGCAAACCGTCCTGGTCAAAACACCATTGAACCGTCAGCTCACCGTCTGAGAAACCAGGCACCCGTAGTTTGAGCCACTTGTGACCCGATGTGAGCGGAACAAACTCCAGCGCACCCGTAAGGGTCGCTCCGGGCGGGTGAGGGCCAGGCCAGATTAGCATGGAATCAGTCATTAGCCGGACATCCTTACGATAATGGAATATCCTCACTGTCCAGTCCCCATCGGGGAGGTATTTCGGTTCCACAACCTCCAGGGTGAAGTTGACCGTAACCGGAGTCAAAGGTTCGGGCACCGCCAGAAACTCAAACGTGCCAACAAACGGTCGGCGGTGCTCATTGAGATTTGTGAACTTGCGATGGACGGTTTCGGGGAAGCCCGTTATGGTCGTCGCAATCTGGCCCATTCCGGGCGCGCAGGTGAGCACCACGACTAGAAGACATATCCAAAGAGTTCTCATCACACCCTCCAACCAATTTCTGCTGAGTCGCTACATCACTGGTAGTATAGCGATTCGTTGACGCCATCGCAAGCCGCGGAGCACCTGGGCAAGTCGGATTGGTCACAAAGACAAGACGAATCACACAAGGAGTTGTCAAACCCACCCTGCGGAGCTTCTTCGGAGACCTGCCAAACACGACTATTCCAGCGCAAATGGATTCCCGCGTGCGCGGGAATGACTGACAGATTGCCCGCCCAACAAAAAAGGGACAGGCCGGATGGCCTGTCCCTGTAGTAGTCCTATAAGAGGCGGACTTACTTCATCAGGATCATCTTCTTGGTCTCGGAGAAGTCCGAAGTCGTGATCTTGTAGAAGTAGACACCCGAAGTTACCCGGCTGCCGTTAGAGTCATCACCGTTCCAGGTGACATTGTGCTCACCAGCAGTGAGGAACTCGTCGGCCAGAGTAATAACACTCTGTCCGAGGACATTGTAGACCGACAGGCTAACCTGCGAAGCGCTCGGCAGGTTGAAGCTGATGGTCGTGCTCGGGTTGAACGGGTTCGGGTAGTTCTGCGACAGTCCGAACGAGGTCGGCAGAAGATCGGCACCCTTGGCCAGGTTGCTCAGATCGACTGCGGTTCCGTTCTCACCGAAGATGATGTCGCGGGTGATGGCTGCGCCGTTGATGCGAACCTCAACCTGGTCACCAATCCTCGGGAAGGACGGAGCGTTCTCGTCTGCGCCGTAGACCGGCGTGAACTGAAGCATATCGTTGGTGTATTCACCGATTCCGCAGAGTACGCCACTCAGGGTGTAAACTTCAACCGTCGAGTTGGTGGAAATAGCTTCACCGTCGACGCTGATGTTCCGACCGTAGAGGGACATCCAGTTGCGGGTGGCGGTCACGGGGCTCTCGAGACGCGGAGCGTGCTCAGCGAGCTTGCCCGGTACGGCGAAGCCCGGATAGGTCAGAGCGCCGTCGCCGTCGGAGCGAATCCAGTAGCCGAAACCAGGACCCATGTCTGTGAGCGGAGCGCGGAGCGGGTCGCCCTTGACAAAGTCATTGTAGCCGTGGTCGTAACCATAGACCAGGATCAGAATATCCCAGATGGAGACCAGAGCGGTTTCAACAGTCTGAACATCCTGGGGCAGGTAGCTGACGAGATTCCAGCCGCCGTATATGGCGATGCTGCCGGCGGTGATATCGTCGGCACAGATCTCAAAATCAGCGGCGGTCGACAGATGGACCCAGTACCCGTGCATGTAGTCGACATTGTGAAGAGTCGAGAACTGCGGCAGGTCGGGATCATAAGTCAGACCGGCCTGATCAAAGCCCAGAACAACGTCAACCGTGCCACCGCCAGCTTCGATGAGGGCCACGAAGTCTGCGACAGGAGCAGAGTAATCAACGTTCCAGGAAATCAGGTGCCAATCGGCGTCAAGCGAGAAGCCCATGCATCCGGAGATCTCGGTAAAGTAGACACACTCGACTGGAGTCGGGTTGCTCATGTTGTCCCAAACGAGCGGGGTCTGCGGGAAGACTTCGACGCCGTCGAACTTCAGGACAACCACTTCACCCATGTCCATACCTTCATCAAGGCCAGGTGTGAACGGGCTGTCGCCGTAGATAGTCAGAATCATAATACCGCGAGTACTGTAGACCGTCATACCGCACAGAGTACCAGCCTGATCGTAGGCTGTTACAACCGTACCATCAACGAGCGGGGCGCCGTCAAGAGTCGGATCATCGCAGCCAAGAACGACCCAGCGATCCGAGGGAACGACAACCTGATCGTCGGTAACGCAGACTTCCACCGTCGCGACATCTACGCGGCTGCAGTCATCAGTCACAGTCAGGGTCGCGGTGTAACAATCAATACCAGTGTAGGTGTGAGTAGGCTCGAACTCAGTGCTGGTTCCACCATCACCGAAAGCCCAGTCATAGGTGAGACCGAGGCCAGTGGAGGTGTTCGTGAAGGCCACTTCAAGCGGCACCGTGCCGGAGCCCGGGACCGGTGTGAAGGCAGCCATCGGAGCGGCGGGATACGTCACCGTGAGAGCGAACTCGCAAGTGACAGAGCCGCAAGCGTTGGTGGCTGTAACGACCACGTTGTATGTGTCCTCGCCAGCCGGGCTGTAGCAGAACTCACCAGCGGCCCAGGCACCCATATTGGTCGTGATTTCATCGTAGTTGTCTGCCACGACGCCGAGACAAATCTCATCACCGGGGCAGATTTCGAAAGCATCGCCACTTGGGCAGTCAGTGAACATCGGCAGACCTGTAAAAGTGACATTGACTGTCACATCACACTCAGCCGGACCATCCTGACCTTCGGCAGTCACGTGGAACACATGATCACCTTCGGAATCAGCAGTGAAGCAAAGGTCGCCAGCCGCCCAAGTGCCATCGTTTGATACGGCAACGCTGGTCTGATTGACGATATTCAAAGGTACGCAAACTTCATCGCCGGAAGCACAAGTGACTTCGGCGAAAGGATCAACCGGGCAGTCGATCGCGACTGACGGGCTGAACGTCACATCAACATTGACCAGGCACGTAGCCGACGGACAGGCACCGTTCATGGACGTGGCTTCAACGTTGAAAGGGTAAAGACCTTCAGTGTCGGCCTGGAAGCACAGGTCGCCGGCATTCCAGGTACCATCGTTATCGATATTGATCTGGTCGTAGTCGACAATCGTCAGCGGTACGCAGACCTGACCCGCACCACCGATGGTGACCGGGAAAGTCTCGGTCGGGCACTGGATCTGAGCCCAGGTGGCCAGATTCACGACAACCGAGAAATCACAAGTGACCGGGCCATTGCCACCTTCGGCTTCGACGTGGAAGGGGAAGGTGCCAGCTTCAACGGGGGTGAAGCAGAGCTGATCGTCAGCCCAGGCACCGGCACTGACCGTCACGCCTGTTTCATTGGAGATGACCAGCGGCAAACAGACCTCTTCGAGCTGACAGAGCTCGACAACATAGTCTTCGGTCGGGCAGTCGATGACGACATCAGCCGTAATGGTGACGACGACGTTGAGTTCACATACCGCCGTCTGGCAGCTCGGGTTGCTTGAGTTGGCAGTGACCGTAATCGGGTAAGTGCCTGCCGTCGGGGCGTTGAAGCACAGCACATCGTCAGCCCAAGTACCGACGCTGGCAACGACCGAGCCGTTGTTGGTGATCGGAAGCGGCACGCAGGCGTCACCGGGACCGCCGATAGTGACGGGAACATCACCGACCGGGCAATCGATAGCAGCAACGGGAGTAGGATTGATGTTGATAACAACATCGCACTCGTCGGTGCCGTCAGCGTTGGTGGCTACCACATGAAGATTCAGTGTGGCTGCGCCGTCATAGTCGTAGCACAGCTGGCCAGCATCCCAAGTGGCGCTGGGGTCCCCAGTGACCTCTACTGTTTCGTAGTCGCTAATCGGAAGATCGTCACAGAGGTTACCGGTGAGGGAGCAGGGGGCCTTCTCAATCGCGGCTGTTGGGCAGGTGATTGCCGGAAGGATGACCTCATCGATAGTCACGTTGACTGTGATATCGCAAACGTCAGTCGCAGCGCAAGGATCGGCGCCAGTCGCTGTAACCTGGAAAGTGTAGGTGTCAGTGGCGGTTGCATTGAAGCAAAGCTCGTCAGACGCCCAGACACCATCGTTGGTCGAAACAACACTGACAGCGTTGGCCACTGGAAGCGCAATACAAACCTGGCCCGCGGCACTGATATTAACAGGGATAGGTTCGGCCGGGCAGGCGATGCTCGGCTCAGGCATGTAAGTCAGATTGAAAGTAACTACGCAGTCAACGCTGGATGTCGCGTTGGTGGCTGTCACCGTGAAAACCTCGGAGGCGGAAGAGCCATCGGTGGTGATGCAGAGCTCGTCGGCAGCCCAAGTACCCCCGCCCGTGACGACCACTTCATCAGCATCAGTGATAACCAGCGGGACACAGATTTCAGTCGGTCCGCAGAGGTCATTGACAGCAAATGGCTCCGTCGGGCAGTCGATAACCGGGTCGGAACCGCCGCAAGAACCAATGCAGTAACAGTATGGTCCACCCCAATCCGGGAAGACATCGGCACCAGCCCACTTCCAGACACCGGAAGGATACCAGGAGGAGTCGATACAAATCTCACCGCCGGTAAAGCCAGCATCGATCGGTCCGATAGTAATCGTGTGGGTGACGGAGTCGAATCCCATTGGCATGCCAATCGGATTCAACATGACGGCAGCAGTTACAGTCACAGTATCGGCATCGCTACCAGTGATACTGCGGTGGCCAACTGTATAGATCAGGTCAAAATCACCCCCACCACCCGGAGCACTAGTGGTAAGTGCATCGGTAGCAACGATGGCCGTCGTAGTCCATTGGGCCCCGGTCGGGGAGTAGATCCGCCAACCGTTGGTAAGACCCTTGTGATTATTATCCGGCGCACTCATCCGGATGTGGTAGGTGATATCGCCACCCGTGATAACGGCATCCGGGGCCGCCAAGCCATCAACATGGTCAACAGTAATGCTCTCACCATAGGTCAACCCACAGGCGGCGATGACCAGTGAAGTGAGGATGAACAGGAATCTCAGTCGCATACTTCTGTCCTCCAAAAATCCTGATTGGTAATTATGTTGTTTATGTATGTGCTCATTTGTCGTCGCGTGTAAGAACATCAAAAAGTCAGGGTGAGAGCCCCTCTAGACATCAGGCTCACAGCCTTCAGCTAAACAGCCCGTACTATCAGTTCTAAAGTTCCAAGATTCAGCCCCAGGAGAGTCAAAGAAACAGCGAAGCCTGGACCGCTACGCAATTTGCTTAGACGGCCCTCCATGGACCCTAAAACTCAGGTTTCTCTCGTTGCACCAGCTCAGCTCTGCCAGACCAAGAATGACGCCGACCAGACTAGTCTGCTGGACCAGCTTGTCAGACCAAACACCAGACATGTCAAAGGCTGATACCATGCTCTAGCGGGTACATATAGCCTTCCGACCACGTGGGAAATATACCCGAAAGCGTCACAATGTCAAGGTTGAAAAGCGTTTTCGCCGCTCTGTACGCGGCTAAACGGTCGCCTAACCTGTATTCGGCGCGTCCGACCTCCCGAATCGCCTTGGGTTGTCGTGTAATTCGTTGTCCGGCACCATATTCCGCGACAGCAATGAGGCTGTTCACGGGGCGTACAGATTTCTGCCTCAGAACCCGGGGCAGATATCTGTGGGAGCAGAGATTGCGCCACACAAGACGTCAATTGGGAGTACCCTGTGACCCGATTCTGCCGTGCTTGAGCCTACAACCCCGTTTTTTCGCCGGTCATGGCCTCGATTTCCCGCAAAAGGGTCGCCTCCAGGTCGGCTACGGGGACATGGGCCACAATCTCGCCCTTCTTGATTAGAATCCCTTTGCCAGCCCCGCCTGCGATTCCGATATCAGCCGCCCTGGCCTCCCCCGGCCCATTGACGGCACAGCCCATTACGGCCACCTTGAGAGGCGTCTTGATATGACGGGTTTTCGCTTCGATCGACTCAGCCAGGGGAATCAGATCGATTTGACACCGCCCGCACGTGGGGCACGCAATCACCTCAACCCCTTCCGTAACCAAGGCGCACGCTTTGAGGATCTGCTTAGCTACCGGGGCCTCGTGGACCGGATCAGCCGCGAGGGAGACCCGCAGCGTATCGCCAATCCCGGTCAACAACAGAGCGCCCAGCCCCACGGCCGACTTGACGGTGCCGGTCTGGAGCGTTCCGGCCTCGGTGATCCCGATATGCAGCGGATAGTCGCATTTTTGCGCGAGCAGGTGATACGCCCAGAAGCAGACGTTGGTGTCGGTCGATTTCACCGAGATCACAATATCTTTGAAGGCCATATCCTCGAGCACCTCGATCTCGCGCAAGGCGGCCTCGGCAAACGCTTCGGGGGCGTGTGGGCCAAATTTCTCAAGTAAATCTGCCGGCAGCGACCCGGAGTTGACTCCGATTCGGATCGGCACGCCAGCATCGGAAGCGGCTCGGGTTACTTCCTGAACTTTCCATTTCTCTCCGATATTGCCCGGATTGATCCTGATCTTGTCCAGCCCGGCTTTGATGGCGGCCAATGCCAGTTTGTAGTCAAAATGGATGTCAGCTACGAGGGCTCCGTCCAGTCGGGAGCGTATTTCTGGCAGGAAACCGGCCGCGCGATGATTCAGCACCGACAGGCGAACGATATCGCACCCGGAATCGAATAACGCCTGGGCCTGGGCGACAGTAGCTGTGACATCGCAAGTATCGGTGTTAGTCATCGACTGCACGGCAATCGGGAAGCCACCACCGATAAGAACCTCACGGATCTTGACTGTCCGACTCGAACGCCGCTTGGGAGGATATTTCAGTTCAATCAAGATTGTTGACCTTTCCTAACACCGGACTTAGCTTGTCTCGGCGGCGAGAGATAGTTTAGTCAGAAACAGGTGTATAATCAACGGGAAGTTATTTGTGAATTGGTTGCGAAAGACAATTGTACCGGCGGTCTTGTTGCTAGCCGTGAGCGGATATTTCGGCTACAGCAGGTGGCAGGCGAACCTGGACGCCGAATTCCTGGAGAATTGCGCCCAGGCGACGGCTCAAATATGGGTAGCTACGGTCGCTTTTCGTGATGATGAGGATCAGAAACGCTTGCTGTTGTTTCGCGATTCAGTTTTGATCGCCCATGGTCTCACTACCGAAGAAATCGAAGCGTACTCAACTGCTGAATATGAGGAGCCGGAGAAGTATCACGATTTTGTCGCCCGGGTTGGTGATCTGGTCGATTCGCTGATCGCAGACCGGACCGGTTCGGGGCCTGAGGAATCGGCCGATTCCACGAAAACGGAACAGTCGGCAGTACCTTAGGTCGTGCCGAAAGCGTCGCGATAGTGCTCCAGTTGACCGTCGACGAACGTGACGACATCAAACCTGAGATCTAGTCCCGCATAGTCATTCTTCTGCAAATAGCTCTGAGCGGCTCGTATCAAGCGCTCTTGCTTGCGCTGGTCCACCCATTCGGACGGATGGCCAAAGCTCTTCGTCTGGGCAGATTTTACTTCCACAAAGACCAGTTGTTTCGAATCCATCACGATGAGGTCGATCTCCAGATGCCCCTCGTGGTGATTCTGAGCGATGATTTCAAAACCGAGACTCTGGAAATAGGTCGCCGCCAGCTTTTCAAATTGTTGACCGCGACGAAAGTTCGACGCCCCAGAAGAGTCAGGCTCACAGCAGGGCATACTGCTCCAGCACCTCCGCTACGGGGCGAAATGTGCGGCGGTGGATCTCGCAGGGACCATGTTCGCGAAGCTCCTCCAGGTGGGCCGGAGTCGGATACCCTTTGTGGCGCGAGAATGAGAACTGGGGATACAGTTCCTCAAGGCGATCCATGATGCGATCGCGAGTAACTTTGGCTACAATCGAAGCGGCCGCGATGGCTCGACAGCGACCATCACCGCCAACTATGGCGAATTGCGGTTGGGAGATATTTGGTACCGTGAACTTGCCATCCACCAGTACGAAATCGGCCTTGGGGTTCAGCTCGTTGATAGCTTTGCGCATGGCGGCCAGCGAAGCCTGCAGGATATTGATGCGGTCGATATCCTTATGGTCGATGACACCGACAGCGCAGGGCACTTCAGCGCGGGCGATCTGCTCAAACAGCTCGGTGCGACGTTTGGGGGAAAGCTTCTTGGAGTCATCGAGACCGTCCAGTTCCAATCCGATCGGCAGGATCACCGCCGCCGCCACAACCGGTCCGGCCAACGGACCCCGTCCGACTTCGTCGACCCCGCAAATAGCTTGATAGCCTTTGTCGGCCAGGGCGCGCTCCATATCATCAAGATCAAGAGCAAAATGGCCTTTGGGGAATTTGAACTTCAGATCCATAATTCATCCTAACCTGAGAGGCGCTTATAGAGCAACAAAAAGGTCCTATCTATATGAATCGACCGGCAGAGCCGTCAATGTTAGCCAAATCGCCTCCACCCAGAGTGTGATTTTCTCCTTCGGATCGATGCGGCGTGGCTGGTTTTTCGACAAAATCTGTTTTCCCGACCCGATTGGCAGCTATATTGGCTCGTGCTAAAACTGGAGAACGGTGAGAATGAGCGACAAAAATCTGGACTTCGAATTTCGGGTGATTGCCGGAGAACTCAAGGGCAAGAAAATCACGGCCCCCAACCTGGGCATAACGCGTCCGCCGCTGACGCGGGTTCGTAAGTCGATCTTCGACTTTCTGGTGCCATACCTACGTGGCGCGGCGTATCTCGATCTGTTCTGTGGCACCGGCTCATATCTTTTTGAGGCGGTTTCGCGCGGCGCAGAGTCGGCCCTGGGAGTCGAGATGGATCGGCGTCTGGCCGAGAGCATCAACCGGCAGGCGGGCGAGTTCGGCATAGAACGGCGCTTGAACTGTCTGGCCGATGATGTCTTTGAGGCAATTCCGAGGTTGGCTCGTCAGGGACGGGAATTCAATATTATCATGATTGCGCCACCCCAGTACAAGGGCCTTGTGGATGATACTTTGACGTGCCTGCGGGATCACAATGTTTGCCACCCCGAGGGCATCATCATGTGTCAGATCGCGACCTCCGAGAAGAACGTCAACTATCTGGATTTCCCGGTTCTCCAGCAACGCAAGTACGGCAACACGACTTTCGCGATCCTCTCCCCAGCGAAGTGAGGCGAGTAGAGTCCGTTGACTGCCGCAGCTAGCGGAGCGGTACTGTCTGGTGGCCCATCCGTCCTCGGGTGGGTATCTTGGACCCGCATGGATCACACAGCAAGCTGTGGGGGACGTGTGAATCAAGGCGCGAACGGGGTCCCAGCGAAGCTGAGTATCCAAAGCGCAACCAGGTAGACTGAGATTAGCGCCTGGAAACCAGATATCACACGTACCCAACCGAACGGCTCCAAATCAAACTTACGTCGTGTGAGCATTTTGAGCCACCGACCGAAATTAACATTCCGAAATCCGATGTTGAAGGCACTGATGGCACTGAAGAACCACGCCCACCATATTAGACGCAAACTGTCAGGTAAGCGGAGACGCTTTTCAGGCAGAAGTCGGGCGATGCCGAAGTTTCGCCTGCAAAGATGCGTCGCCTGTGATGGTGCGATGTTGGCGTCACGCATGTCGCCGCTCATATCTATCACTCTCACGCCTGATTGTCTACTCCACATCATGAAGCCCCAGTATAGGCCACCACAAACCAACCAGATCAGACCCAGTACTGTGAGCGTCCTCGTCAGGTTGCTGCCGTATTCACTGGTCCAATCAAACAACACTTCTTC